>JAKPGH010000248.1 GCA_029550985.1 Bacillota bacterium | reverse complement strand
TTGTGATTGATGCTGCTACCTGCATCGACTGCGGCGCCTGCGCCGGTGTTTGCCCTGTGGAGGCTCCCAAACCTCAGGAATAAGGTAAGACCAAAAGACCATGTGGTTGTTGCAATCCGTGGTCTTTTTTCTATGCCGAATATCCCACTCCAGACGCAACAAAGCCCGGACCAATGGTCCGGGCTTTTGGTTTATTCTTAAGTATGTAGCTTTACAATTCCCGACTGACATGGCGGGCCACATGGCAGTTGATGTTCACCGCCACCGGAAGTCCCGCGATATGGGTGGGCATGGTGAGGATTTTCACCGCCAGGGCGGTGGTGCGTCCGCCGAACCCTTGGGGGCCGATGCCCAAGGCGTTGATTTGTTCCAGAAGCTCAGCTTCCAATTGGGCGTAGAAGGGGTCGGGATGGGTGTCGTCGGTGGGGCGGAGAAGGGCCTTTTTAGCCAGCAGGGCGGCTTTGTCAAAGGTGCCGCCGATGCCTACCCCCACCACAATGGGAGGACAGGGGTTGGGACCGGCCTCCTCCACCGCCGACAGGACAAAGGCCTTGACGCCTTCCAACCCGTCGGAGGGGCGAAGCATCTTGATTTTGCTCATGTTTTCGCTGCCGAAGCCTTTGGGAGCCACCGTAATCTTCAGCTTGTCGCCTGGCACGATGTCGCAGTAGAGCATGGCGGGGGTATTGTCCCCGGTGTTTACTCTGCGGATGGGGTCTCCCACCAGGGATTTGCGCAGGTATCCGTCCCGGTAGCCCTGCCGGACCCCCTCGTCCACCGCCTGGGTCAAATCCCCTTGGATGTGCACCTCTTGGCCGATTTCCAAAAAGACGCAGGCAACTCCGGTGTCCTGGCAGATGGGAACGTTTTCCCGGTGGGCGATTTGGTAGTTTTCCTTCATTAAGTCCAGAATTTCCTGAGCGATGGGCCATTCCTCGCAGGCGCGGCAATGCTCGATTTGCCTCCGGACGTCCTGGGGCAGCACACAGTTTGCCTCGATACACATCTCCCGTATAGCGTCCGTTATCTGTTGCGCGGTGAGTTGTTTCATAACTTCCTCCTTGTGTCAGGCTAAGGTGCTAGCGGATGGTAAACGGTGCGGTTTCCTCCCCCAGGTCGGCTCGGAAGCGAATGAAATCCCGATTGACAATCGAGTGTTTGACATAGGCCACCTTGTTTTCGTCCAACAGGTAATCCGGCCAAATTTCCACGATGCGGAACCCCAACCGCTGCAGCAGAGCGTAGGTGTCCAGTTCTGCGTTGCCGCAGCCAATGGTGACGGACGAGATGCCCTGTACCCGGCAATAGTCCATGACGTACAACAGCATTTCCCGGCCGTCTTCTTCGGTGGTGTAGGCGTAGTTGACCACATCGGCCGCGTTCTTTTGGGTTTGCAGCAGACATTCCGCCACCAGAACGCCGTCCCGGGTGCATATAAACGGTGTGCTGGTGGCAAGATTGCGCAGAATCTGGGGCAGAGGAGCCGTCTCCCTTAAAAAGCTGACCTCCACTCGGTTCTTGTCCATGCTCACTGCAAAGCCAGGCATAAACATACCCCTCCCTCATCATAAAAATCTCTTTCGGATCCTTATATGGAAAGCAAACGGGTTGCGAACGCATGGATGAAAATCTGTGCCTGCCAGCACGTGGCCGTATTTTCTTTTTAAAAACTCGCTAAGACAACACTCCTAGTGAATGTGGGTGGAAGTGTGGACAAAGCCGTCGTAGAGCTTGTCCAAATAATCGAAACTTTTGGCGGTGCCCACGGCGACGCATTCCTCCGGGTTTTCGGCAATGCGGGCGGGAACCTTTGTGGTCTGCTCCAGCACCTGTATCAGCCCGGTCAGACGAGATCCGCCCCCCGTGAGCAGGATGCCGTTGGAGCGGATGTCGGCGGCAAGTTCGGGCGGAGTGCGCTCCAACACACCGATGACCGCCCGCAAAATCACATCCATTGGTTCCCGAAGCACCTCGAGGGTTTCGCTGCGGCGCAGGGCAATCTTTTTGGGCAGTCCGGTCATCAAATCCCTGCCTTTGACTTCGGTCACGGCTTCGGGGCTGCCTTCGTAAACCGAACCCACCTCGATTTTAATCCGCTCGGCGGTGCGCTCCCCAATCAACAGGTTGTATTTGTTCCGCACAAAGCGGATGATGGCCTCGTCAAACAGTCTACCTGCCGTTTTGATGGAGCTTTTGGTGACGATGCCGTTGAGGGAAAGAACGGCGATGTCGCAGGTGCCGCCGCCAATGTCCACAATCAGGTGCCCCTCCGGTTTGGAAAGGTCCAAACCCGCGCCGATGGCCGCCGCCACCGGCTCTTCGATGAGGTAAACCTTGCGGGCACCGGCGGAAACGGCAGCGTTGATTACCGACTGGCTTTCCACATTGGTGGTGTCGGAGGGGACGCAGAGGGTAACCCGGGGCTTGAGCATCTGAGCGCCGGTGATTTTTTTGAGCATATGGCGGATGAGCACTTCCGTCATGGCAAAGTTGCTGATTACCCCTTCGTTTAAGGGGCGTATTACATGGATGTAATTGGGGGTGCGGCCAATCATGTCATAAACCCGGCTGCCGATTTCGATGACTTTGTCGGTGCGGCTGTCCACCGCCACCACCGAGGGCTCCCGCACCACCACGCTTTGGGTGGAATCGGTGGCGATGACGGTACAAGTGCCCAAATCAATGCCGATATCCAGAGACGCCATGATTCCATCCCACCTTTACATTTGTCGCAATGATGTTAAAAAAATTCATACAATTCTCCAAAATGAAGGATACAGTGGTATTATAGTGGTTTTTGTCGAGGATTGCAATCTTCTTGCAAATGAACACAAAGAGAAAAAAGCTCCTCCCGGCTCATCAGGCGGGACAACACGTCGGGCAAAGCGCTGGCGGAAAGCCGCGCCGGAAGCCCCAGATGTTCCAAAAGCTTTTGCCGCAAGGCTTTGCTTTGCTCCCTGCCGGAAAGGCCGGCCTCATACAAGTCCATTTTGGTGATGGGCTCCCGGGGGGCGGGGGTGTCTTCCAGCAGCCCCGCGCGGGCCAGAGCATCCAGCAAAACCCGGGGGTCCATCCCTTCCACCCCCAGTTTCCCTTCCTTGGAGGGCTTTGCCTTCCGGCTTTCCTTGCCCAGGCAGTCGGGAATGTAGACATGGGTGATTTGGCTGGCGGGGACCAGCCCCATGAGGTGGCGGCGGATGACAAAGCCCGCCTTGTCGGAATCGGTGAGCACCACAAGGCCCGTTTCCTGAGCCAGCCGCTTGATGAGAGCGCGCATCTCCCTGTCCTTAAAAATCCGGAACCCGTTGGTGGGGAGAATCAGAGCATCCACAATGGACTCCAGCTTGATTTTGTCGTACTTGCCCTCGACGATGATGGCTTGCGCAATGCGGGGTCGGGTCACGGGCGCCCCTCCCTGCAAAGAGCCGAAAGCTCCACCGTAAGTTGCTCCAAACGCAGCCGGGCATCCACCGCCGTGGATTTGAGCAGCCGGTCGCAGTCGCAAAGCATCAGCACCATTCGGCGCAGGCGGGAGATGCTGTGGCGGGCGCTTTCCTCGTAGGCCTTTCTGGCCCGGTATTCGCTGCGGTAGCCAAAGTCGTTGACGAGAGTATCCTTGGTGCCTCCGGCGTTCCGGACGCATTTTGCCCGGTACAGGTCGCAAAACCCCATGGAAAGGGCCGCGAGAATGGCGACGGGGTCCTCCCGCAGGGAAAAGAGGTTTGCCAGCAGGCGCAGAGCACCGCCGGCGTCCCCCCTTAAAATGTACTGTTGCAAATCAAAGGCTCTGGCCTCGATTTTGGGGACGGCCACCGCGTCGACCTGCTGCCGGGTGATTTTGCCCTTTTGGGCGTAGGAGCAGATTTTATCCAGTTCGTGTTGCAAAATCTGCATGTCGTTGGGGCAGATTTGCAGAATATACCGGGCGGTGGCGCTGTCCAGCATGCATCCTTGCCGCTCCGCCTCCCGCTGCAAAAACTGCTCCAAATCCCCTGCCGAGGGGGTGCCCAGTTCCACGGCGGCCCCCAGCTGTTCCACCAGCTTGATGATTTTCTTGCCCCCCGCCGCATTGCCAAAGCCGGGGTCCTTGGCGGTGATGATTAACGTGGTGGTGTCGGGCAGTTCCTCCAGCAGCGTCTCAAAGGCCTGAAGGTCTTTGTCGCCGAGGGAAGAGGCCTCCAGCCCGTCCAGCAGGACCCGCTTTTCCTCCGCAAAAAAGGGCATGGCCTGCACCGCATCCCACAGGGCCTCCAAATCGGGGGCTTTGCCGTCCAGGCGCTGGGCGTTAAAGGGATTGCCGGACTCATCCCCCAGCAAAATTTTGGCCCAGCGCTCCACCAGATAGGTCTCATTGCCGTACAAAAGCCAGACGGGATGGCGCTGCCCATCCCTGTGGGCCTTGGCCAATGTTTTTTCGGTGTATTTCATAAGCAACAACTGCTCCTGTCTATAACTTGAGGATATAGCGCCTTTCTCCAAACAAAAAGCTGCCTACGGGCTCAAAGGCAAGGGGCGCCTGCCCCGACTTCTGGAAAAGGCCCTGTCGCCAAGCCATAAGAGCCGGACTTGTCCCATCGGGCGGAGAAAGGTATGTAGTGCCTGACGATGATTCCTGAGTCATTATAGCATACTTTTCCCCGGAATGAAGGATAAAATGACGCCCCGCCTGAATCAGCACCTCTCCGGTGACGGGGACGGTTTCGATGGAAACATTCCCCAACACCTGCATGCGGGCGTAACCGGCAGAGAGCACCGTTCTGCCCGGCAGAGCACGCTCCAGCATGGACAGAATGTAGTCGTCGTCCGGCCCCGCCACAACTCCGGGAGAAAAATCCCGCACTAAAGTCAAAAGCCCCGAATGAATCTGCTCTCCGCAGTCGGCGGCAATGAGAGCATCCAGGCGCTCAACGCCCCGAAATTCCAGGTAGCGGCTTAAGGTGCGGATTTCGTAAGGGGAAGGAGTCCCCACCACCACGGCGTTTTCCCCCCGCACCAGCACCAGGGGGGAGCAGTTTTCCAGCGCCACCAGCTCCACCTCGTTGCGCTGGGCAAGGGATAGGCTCAGGCTCCCCAAGGAAAAGGCCAGCGCCAGCAAAGCAATACCGTATCGCCGCAGGGCCTTGTCCGCCCGCCAGCGAAGGAGTAAAGCGACCACGGCGACTCCCAGCAGCAGCCAGAGCAGCTTCCAGCCTTCATCCAGGGAAAAGGTAAAGAGGGGAATGGAGGCAACCAGCCGGGAGATGGCGAGAATCCAGCGAATACAAAGCTCGGTGACAAAAGCGGCGAGGGGAAAAGGCGCAAAGAGTGCGCAGAGCATGCCGCCAATCAGCGCGGGTGCCGAAAGGGGCGCCACCAGCACGTTGGCGACGGGGGTCAGCAGGGAAATCCAGCCGGCGCCGGCAAGAAGAATGGGAAGGGAAAAGGCGTAGGCGCCAATGGACACAGCGGCCGCCTCCAGAAAGAAGTTTTTCACCCTGGAGGAGCCGGGAAAAATCGCTTGCAAACATTCATGCAAGGGCTTGGAGAGGATCACAATGCCGGCGGTGGAGGCGCAGGAAAGCCAAAGTCCCTGCCCCAGGGTCCAGTAGGGGGCAAAGAGGGCGACCAGCAACAGGGCCAGTCCCATGGAGTTGAGGGAGTCGCTGCGCCTGGCAATCAACTTTGCCGCCAGCACCAGCAGCATCATCACCAAGGCGCGAGTGATGGAGGGGGAAAGCCCCACCAAACAGGCAAACCCCACGCTCACCGCCATGCCGACGAGGGCGACCATCTTTCGTCCCAGCTTGAGCGCTCCCAAAAGGGAGGTGACGCAGCCCACCAAAATGGAAAGGTGCAGCCCCGAGACGCTGAGCAGGTGAATGGTCCCCGCCTTGGCCAAAGCGTTCCGGTCGGAGGAGGCAACGTCGCTCCATTCCCCCAACACCATGGCGGAGACAATGCCCGCGGTGTCGGGGCTGAGGTTGTCGTATAGGCGCTCCGTCATGGTATGGCGCAAATGGAGCATCAGCCGCCGCGCCTTCTGCCGCAAGGAAAGCTGGGGGCAAGGGGTGCTCTCCAACAGGTAAGCGTTGACAAAGATGCCTTTGGAAGCATAGTAGCTGTTGGAACCGGGCAGCTCGTCCAGACGGACCAGGCAGCGGACGCCGTCCCCCGGCAGGTATTCCATCTCCCCGTATCCCCGCAGGCGCAGGGTGGAGGAGGGCAAATCCTCGTCGGGAAAAATTGCCTGCACCGTCAGGGCAAAGCCGGGATTCATCTGCCGGGCTTCCAAAACCAGACCCTGCACCATCACCGTTTGCCCTACCGCCCGCTCCAGGGGCAGAATCTGGCGCTGCCGGTACAGAAAGGAGTGGGCAAGGGCGAGGGCTGCCGCCAAAAGCACCACCGGAACTCCTCGGGCGTTGGGCCGCAAGGCGTGTACGGCAAGGGCCGCCAGCACCAGAAAGGCGGACAAAGGCAGCGCCGGCAGCCCCGGAAACAAAAAGAACGCCCAGACCGCCGTGGCGAAGGCAACACCGATGGCAAGCAATGGACGCTTCATGCTGTCATCCTCCGGATGTCATAATGGGGGATAGCAGGAGAGAAAGGGTACAAATCAAGAGCATGTCAGAGGGTTCATCGCGGCGCAAGGTAGTAAAAAAAGACGGCTGAAGGCTCAGCCGTCCCATACGACGAACTATTTGAAGAACAGGGGCAGCGGCTCCAGGAAGATAATGTCCTTGCGCTGGGCGGCGTCGCCCTCGGCCAAAACGCAGGCCTTGCCCACAATTTCGCCGCCGGCCTGTTTGACCAGCTGCTCCAGGGCATGGATGCTCTCGCCGGTGCTGATGACGTCGTCCACCAGCAGCACCCGCTTGCCCTTCAGATATTCCATATCGTCGGCATCCAGGTACAGCTTTTGCAGATGAGCCGTGGTGATGGAGTTGACCTGCACCTCCACGGTGTTTTTCATGTACAGCTTCTTGCTTTTGCGGGCCAGCAGGTACTTCTTGCCGGACTGCCGGGACATTTCATACGCCAGTGGAATACCCTTGGACTCGGCGGTAATCAGCACGTCGTGCTCCGGCACTCTTTTGAGCAGCTCGGTGGCGCAGGCAATGGTCAGCTCCACGTCGGAGAACATGACAAATGCGGCGATATCCAGTTTTTCGTTGACCGGGCAGAGAGCAAGTTCCCGAGTAAGGCCGGCCACCTTGAGTGTGTAGGTCTTTTGCGACATAATGGATGAACCCTCTTTCTGTGAATGGGTGAATGAAATGGGCTTGCCGGGCCTTACCGACATCCCAGATGGTACTGTAAATTCTTTCTCGTTCAGAGGCGGACAGGTTTTTTACCGGCCGCTATACTCCCATCAACCGGGAGGCCAGCCAAACTCCCGGCCCGCCAGCAAGTGAAAGTGGAGATGGGGCACGCTTTGCTGAGCATCTTTTCCGCAGTTGCTCACCACGCGAAAGCCGCTTTCCAGTTTCAGCTCTTTGGCCAGCTTGGCGATGACCGTCATCATGTGGGAAATGATGGAGGCGTTTTCCTCGGTGACGGCGGCGACACTTTCAATGTGTTCCTTGGGAATGACGAGGAGATGAACGGGAGCCTGAGGGGAAATATCGTGAAACACAAGGCACTTATCGTCTTCGTAAGCCTTGTTGGAGGGAATGGTTCCCTCGGCAATGCTGCAAAACAGGCAGCTCATACATAACCTCCCTTTCTGTTGTGTCGTTGCTCTTATTACAGTCCCAACTGCGCCCTGACAACCTCGCCGGCCGTGGCCAAAGCCTCGTCAATCATGTCGGGACGGGAAGCGCCACCCATGGCGTTGTCGGGACGGCCGCCGCCGCTGCCCTCCGCCTTTTGGGCCACCGCCTGCACCAGCTTGCCCGCATGGATGCCGGCAGCCACCGCTTCTTTTCCGGCAAAGGCCAGCAAAGTGACCTTGCCCTTGGGGTTTTTCTGGTCGTTCATGGCGATTACCCCAACAATGTCGGGATATTTGGATTTGAGGGAATCGGCGGTCTTTTTCAGCGCGTCCACGCTGTCCACGTTGAGCAGCATGGTCAGCAGGCGCACCGGCCCGATTTGCGGCATGTTGCTGGTCAATTCCTGGGTCTGATAGGCGGCCAGCTTTTGGGTCTGTTCGTCCAGCTGCTTTTGCAGGGCCTTTACCTGGGCGTTCAAAGCGCTGACCTTGGCGGGAATGTCCGCAACGGGGCAGGATTTGAGCAGCTCGCTGGTTTCCCGCAGCAGGGCTTCCTGCTGGTGGATGGTCTCCAGGGTGTTCCAACCGGTCACCGCCTCGATGCGGCGGACTCCGGCGGCCACGCTGGATTCATGGCGGATTTTAAAGAGCCCCAGTTGGGCGGTGTTGGACACATGGGTGCCGCCGCAAAGCTCGATGCTCTGGCCGGAGATGTTGCAAACCCGCACAATCTCGGAATACTTGCTGTCAAAGAGGGCAAGGGCTCCCTGGGCCTTGGCTTCGTCGATATGCTGTTCGGAAATGTTGACGTCCAGGCCGTCCAGAATCATCCGGTTGACCTTGCGCTCAATCTGCTCCAACTCCTGCGGGGTGACGGCGGAGAAGTGGGTGAAGTCAAACCGGCAAACGTGCTCGTCCACCATCTGTCCCGCCTGGTGGACGTGGGTGCCCAGCACTTCCCGCAGGGCGGCCTGCAGCAGGTGGGCGGCGGTGTGGTTGCGCATAATGGCCCGTCTGCGGTCTTTATCCACGATGGCGGTGAGGGTGTCTCCTACCTTGATGGAGCCGGAAGACAGCTCGCCGATGTGGAGAATATGCCCCGTGGGGGACTTTTTGGTGTCCCGAACGGTGAAGACGCTGCCGTTGGCGAATTGGAGGGTACCGGTATCCCCCACCTGGCCGCCGCTTTCGGCGTAGAAGGGGGTGGTTTCCAGCAGCAGCATGGCTTCGTCCCCTTCCGAAAGGGTGCCCACCAACTCGCCGTTTTTCAGAATGTTCAAAAGCTGAGTTTTGGCGGAAAGGCTTTGGTAGCCCACAAAGGTTTCGCGGAATTCCAGACCGGCCAGGATGTCTTCCTCCCAGCCCAAATCGCCCAGTTCCTCCCGGGCTTTGCGGGCCATTTCCCGCTGGCGCTGCATCTGGGCAAGGAAGCCTTCCTCGTCGATATCGATGCCGTGGTCCCGGGCAATTTCCCTTGTCAAATCCAGAGGGAAGCCAAAGGTGTCGTAGAGTTTGAACACATCTTCGCCGGGCAGGCAGTAGCCTTCGGCAATCATTTTGGTGTCCACACGGTCCAGCAGGGACTGCAGCAGGTTCATGCCCTGCACAATGGTCTTTTGGAACCGCTCTTCCTCGATGCGGATGACCTGGCGGATGTAGTCGGCGTTTTCCAAAAGCTCCGGATAGGCGGTTTTGTTCTCCTCAATGACCCGGTCGCAGACCTTGTAGAGGAAGGGCTCCTCGATGCCCAGCAGCCGTCCGAAGCGGGCGGCCCGGCGCAACAGGCGGCGGAGGACATAGCCTCTGCCCTCGTTTTGCGGCACCACGCCGTCCCCCACCAGGAAGACGGTGGAGCGGATGTGGTCGGTAATCACCCGCAGGGCCACGTCGGTTTTTTCGTCCTCTTTGTATTTCACGCCGGCGATGGAGGCGATTTCGCCCATGATATTCTGGACGGTGTCCACCTCAAAGAGGCTGTTGACCCCCTGCATGATGCAGGCTAAGCGCTCCAGGCCCATGCCGGTGTCGATGTTGGGATGGTCCAGAGGGGTGTAGTGGCCCTCTCCGTCGGAGTTAAACTGGGTAAAGACCAGGTTCCAGAACTCCACATAGCGGTCGCAGTCGCAGCCAACGGCGCAGTCCGGCTTGCCGCAGCCGGCTTCCGGGCCCCGGTCAAAGTAGATTTCGGAGCAGGGGCCGCAGGGGCCGGAACCGATTTCCCAGAAGTTGTCCTCTCTGCCCAGGCGCACAATGCGGCTGGGGTCGACGCCAACTTCCTTGGTCCAGATGTCGAAGGCTTCGTCGTCGTCCTGGAAGATGGAAACCCACAACCGGTCGGTGGGAATCTTAAGTTCTTGAGTGATGAATTCCCAAGCCCAGTGGGTGGCCTCCCGCTTAAAGTAATCGCCGAAGGAAAAGTTGCCCAGCATTTCAAAGAAGGTGCCGTGACGGCTGGTTTTGCCCACCCGCTCGATATCGGGGGTGCGGATGCACTTCTGACAGGTGGTCACCCGCTTGCGGGGGGGAGTTTCCAAACCCATAAAATACTTCTTGAGAGGAGCCATACCCGAGTTGATGAGGAGCAAGCTTGCGTCTTCCCGAGGCACCAGAGAGGCGGAGGGCAACCGCAGGTGCCCTTTGGACTCAAAAAAAGTAAGGAAGCGCTCTCGCAGCTCGTTCAGGCCCATCCATTCCATTTAAAAAACCCCTTTATGCAATATCTGGTGTGCTTTTGCATTCTGCAGTCCTATCATCCTGCCTGTTCTATATCTGCTCTACCCAGAAAAAGGCAGAAAAATACAGAGAGCGCGAATTTTTCGCGCAGGCTGGTTGACAAAATGTAAACAAGATTTGATTCCAGTAGACATTATATAGCCAAACACCGCTTGTGTCAATGAAATCTAAACGCAGCAACACCCGCAAAACCTCGTTGCAAGCCTTGCGGGTGTTGGCGAACATGAGTGTGGGACTTTGCAGAACGTCGGCCCTTTTATTTAAACATGCGGACGCTGATGACGCCGTCCAAAGCCTTGATGCGCTCAACCATGTCGACGATGACCTGGCCGTCGATATCCATCATGGTATAGGCCAAACCGTTCTTGGAGTTGTTGGTGAGGTTGTTGATGTTGTCTCCGATGCAGGAGGAGATTTGGGCAATCATGGTGGGGATGTTCTTGTGGGTGACGGTGATTCTGCCCCGACCGGAACGGGGAATCTGCATATCGGGGAAGTTGACGGAGTTGCGCACGTTGCCGGTCTCCAAAAAGTCCTTAAGCTGTCTGGCCGCCATTTCGGCGCAGTTTTCCTCGCTTTCGGGGGTGGAGGCGCCCAGATGGGGCAGTGCGATGACGCCGGGTTGTCCCAGCAGCTTGTCGTTGGGGAAATCGGTGACGTAGCAGCGGACCTGCCGGTCTTCCAGGGCGGCCAGCATATCGTCGTCATCCACCAGCTCGCCCCGGGCAAAGTTGAGGATGCG
>JAKPGH010000226.1 GCA_029550985.1 Bacillota bacterium | reverse complement strand
GGCAAGCTGGGCGGCAAGGAGGACGACGTGGAGGTAAAGGAAGGGGAGGACCTCTACACCGACCCTTCCGAGGCCGCCCGCTTTGTGGCGGAAACGGGAATTGACGCCCTGGCTGTTGCCATCGGCACCGCCCACGGCTTTTACAAGGGCAAGCCCAAACTGGACTTTGCCCGCTTAGCCCAGCTGCGGGACGCCGTGCCCATTCCCTTGGTGCTCCACGGCTCGTCGGGCATCCCGGACGAGGATGTGCAGCGCGCCATCCGGCTGGGCATCTGCAAGGTCAACTTTGCCACCGAGCTGCGGGCGGCCTATACCGAAGCCGTGCGGGCGGCTCTGGGTGCCGACGCCTCCCTGTACGACCCCAAAAAATTCGGCGCCTCGGGGCGGGAGGCGGTTACGGCACTGGTTCGCCACCGCATTGCCGTCTGCGGCTCACAAAACAGGATAAACTAGTATTGCCATAGTGGACAATAGCGCGCTGTCATTTTCTGCGGCGCGCTTTTGTTATTGCCCAATCTGAAATCTCCATCGCCGAAACGGCAAGTTCTGACCGTCAAGCCGCCGGCCGGTTGCCATCGGGTGCAGGCGGCTTCCCAATCGACTGCAAGCGGTACGCCTGGGTTGTTGCATACTTCGACGGAGGGTTTGTTAAAAAACAGGAGCGGGAGCTTACAGGCTCCCGCTATTGTCTTGCTTTATTTGAACGACCACTTCTTACCTTAACTTTTCAAAGACCCAGGCGGTCAGCTCGTTGAGGGAGGGGTGGATGATCATGGAATCGTTGATGGGGGCGTAGCTTCCCAGATGAGGGCAGAGAATCCGCAAGCCGTCGATTTCTTTGGCGTCTCTTGCCTTTTCCAGCTTCCTGCGGCAGCGGTAGCCCTCGTTCATCAGATAGACGAAGGGCTGCAGCAGCACCGAGGACTGGGGCCCCACAATGTGGACTCCCAAAATGCTCTTGTTTTCCCCCACCAGCATTTTGACAAAGCCGTTGTCGTCGTCCCCTTCCCGGTAGCCCATGGCGCGGCCCCCCACCACCTCGGAATAGTAGTTTTTGGCGGCTTTGTAGGGGATGCCTTTTTGCTTGAGCTCCCCTTCCGTCATCCCCACCCGGGACACCTGCGGGTGGGTAAAGATGGTCCAGGGGACGCTGTGGTAGTTGACCTCCTTTTTCTCGCCGCCGGAAAAGAGGTTTTCCATCAGAATCTGGGCTTCGTGGTTGGCTTTGTGACGGAACTGGTACTTGCCGTTGATGTCTCCCAGCGCCCAGATGTTTTTCTGGGAAGTTTCCAAATACAAATTGGTCTGAATCCAGCCCTTTTCGTCCACCGCCACGCCGGCCTTGTCCACGCAAAGCCGGTCCGCATTGGACCGAACCCCCGACGCTATCAAAATCTCCTGGCAGGGGACGGTGGTCTCCTCTCCGGTGACCCGGTTTTTCACCGTCAGGTGTTTGGTGGTGCCTTCCCTATAAGCTTTGACCGGCACGCTGTCGGTCAGCACCCGAATGCCGCAGTGTTCAAACTGGCGGGTGACAAATTGGGAAATTTCCTCCTCTTCCTTGGAGAGAATCCGCCCCGACCGGGCCACAATGGTCACCTGGGTGCCAAAGGCGGAAAAGATGTGGGCGAATTCCGCGCTGATGGCGCCGCTGCCTATAATCACGAGGCTATCCCAGGGCTTTTGGGGAAAGCCGGGGCCGAAAAAGGTTTCGGACGTAAGGTACCCCGCGTCCTCCAGCCCCTCAATGGCAGGGACAAAGCTTCGAGCGCCGGCGGCGATGACAAACTTCTCCGCCCGGAAGTGTTCCTCGGCGCCGTCCGGATAGCGCACCACCATGGAGTGGGGGGAGGTAAAGGAGCCTCTTCCTTTGTAGATGGTAAGATTGGGAATCTGCTTTAAATTCTTTTCAATGGTTTGGTGAAACTTAATTTGCTCCCACATGCGGGCGGAGATGGTGTCCCAGTCGACGGAGGGGGTGCCCACGTCGACGCCGAACCGTCGGGAACGCTGGGCTTCCCGGATAAAGTCGGCCGGATACACCAGCATCTTGGAAGGGATGCACCCCTTGGTCAGGCAGGTGCCCCCGAACTTGGATTCCTCGACAATCGCGCAGCGAAGCCCCTGGTTGAGGGCTTCCTCCAGCACCATGAGTCCCGCGCCGCTCCCCACAACCGCAAGGTCGAACTGTTTCAAACGTATCCCTCCTGCCCGTTTCTGTTTTTTTATTGTGCCCCGTTGCAGCTTCCATATCAAAGTTTATAGAAGGTGCCCTGGATTGTCAACGCCAGGTTGCCAGGACAAAAATCCGCTTATCTCCTATTGTTAAAACATTGACACAGGTGTAAAGTTTGGTAAAATTAGGAATAGGAGGTGGTAATATGCAGTGGTTGACCATTGGTCAAATGGCCAAACTGAATCAGGTATCGGAACAAACCCTTCGCCTTTACGACAAAAAAGGGCTTCTTTCCCCCTGCAAGCGGGGAGACGACAACCAGTACCGCTACTACGACATCAAGCAAAGCGCCATTTTGGACATGATTCAGTACATGAAGTCCCTGGGGATGAACTTGCGGGATATCAAAACCCAGTTGGACAACAAAGACCTGGACTATCTGGTCAATGTGCTTCACCAGAAGCAGCAGCAGATTCAGGAGCAGATTGAGGCCCTGAAGGTGCAGCGCCGGGCGGTGGAGCGCACTCTGGAAAGCTTTGAGCGGTACCGCTCCGCCCCGCCGGACGGCACCATCGTGCTGGAATACATCGGAAAGCGCCAGATGTACTGCATTGACACCCACCAAAACTTTTACGACCAGGGCATTGAAGCCTACGAGGGAATTTTGCGGGAGCTGCGCAACCGGCTGTCGCAGGACAAGTTGCCGCAGATTTACTTTTGCAATGCCGGCACCATTTGGCGGCAGAAGGATTTGATGGCCAAGCGCTTTTACTCCACCGAGGTCTTTGTCTTTGTGGACCGGGAGTTTGTGGAGCCGGAGCTGATTACCGTCATTCCTCCCGGCAACTACCTTTGCATCTACTGCGACAACTTTTATAAGGAAAAGGAATATGCCCTGCGGCTGCTGGAGAAGATAGAGCAGGAAGGGTACATTATTTGCGGCGACTATTTGTGCGAAACCATTGCCGAGCTTCCGGTTGTGGGCAGCGGAGAGCGGGGGATGTTTATCAAGCTGCAAATCCCCGTAAAATTCCAACAAAAGGCAATGTGATATTTTTGTCAATTCCTCAAATTGACCTTATAGCTGCTGCAACCCTTACAATGAAACACAAAGGCAGGATGTCCTTCCTGCAAAACAAATATACAAGGAAAGAGGGTTGCTTCCATGAATCGTGAAAAAATTCGCGTCGTACAGTATGGCTGCGGCAAGATGGCAAAGTACACCCTGCGCTATCTGTATGAAAACGGCGCAGAAATTGTGGGAGCCATCGACATCAATCCCGCGGTAGTGGGGATGGACGTAGGCGACTTCGCCGGACTGGGCACCAAGTTGGGCGTCACCATCAACAGCGACGCCGACGCGGTGCTGGACAGCTGCGACCCCGACATCGCCGTCCTGACTCTGTTCAGCTTTATGGATGACGTTTACCCTCATTTCGAGCGCTGCGCCCGCCGGGGCATCAACGTCATCACCACCTGCGAAGAGGCCATCTACCCCTGGACCACCGCTTCTGCCATCACCAACAAGCTGGATAAGCTGGCGAAAGAAACCGGCTGCACCATCGTTGGCTCCGGCATGCAGGACATCTACTGGATCAACATGATTGCCTGTGTGGCCGGCGGCGTCCACCGCATCGACAAAATCGAAGGCGCCTGCAGCTACAACGTGGAGGATTACGGCCTTGCATTGGCCGAAGCCCACGGCGTGGGCCTGACCCCCGAGGAGTTTGAGGAGAAAATCGCCCATCCCACCACCCTGGAACCCTCCTATGTCTGGAACTCCAACGAAGCCCTCTGCAACAAAATGGGCTGGACCATCAAATCCCAAACCCAGAAGTGCGTGCCCTACTTCTACCACACCGACCTTTACTCCAAGACCCTGGGCCGCACCATTCCCAAGGGCCACTGCATCGGCATGAGCGCCGTGGTCACCACCGAAACCTTCCAGGGTCCTGTCATTGAGACTCAGTGCATCGGCAAGGTGTACGGACCCGACGACGGCGATATGTGCGACTGGAAGATTATCGGCGAGCCCGACACCACCTTCTTTGTGCAAAAGCCCGCCACCGTGGAGCACACCTGCGCCACCATCGTCAACCGGATTCCCACCGTCCTCAAGGCGCCTCCCGGATTTATTACCGTGGACAAACTGGAGCCGGTGGAATACCTTTCTTATCCCATCCATCTGTATATCGACTAAGCTTTGTCAACCCATCACGTCTTTCTCTGAGCAGAAAAACAAGGGTGCCTCCGAATCCAATCGGAGGCACCCTACTAATTTTTGAGAATTCGTACTTACCCTTACAGCAAGTGTTTGATAACTCCGCCGTACTTTTCCTCCAGCGCTTTGTTATGCTCGTCGCCACCCGGCATGTTGGCGCTCATGAAAACGGGCGGGGTGATGCCCCGGGCCAGCAGTTCCTTGACAATTTCGATAACCAGGCAGTTCATCACAAAGCAGTTGCAGAAGGTGGAGGCGGAGCCCACCTTTTCCTCAAAGCCGTCGATGGAAACCAGCGTGTCCCCCGCCGGCAGATGGTTGTCGATAAAGATGTCCACCTCTTCATAGAGGTTTTTGTTGCTGGGGTGGCGGGCGATGTGTCCCGGCGGCACCAGTTTTGCAAAGGTGGGGGAGGTGACCCCGATGGTGGTGACCCCTCTGCGCTTGCATTCCAGCACGGTGTCGATGGTCATGGCGTTGATGCCGTAGGCGTTGACAATGACGATGACTTCGCCCGGCTGCCTGCCCACGCCGTAGGCGTCCAGCACGCCCTTGGCATAGCCGGGGGTCCGCTCGATAAAATTGGAGCGCTTGGCGCCGTGAATCAGGTTGGTGCCGGGGTCCAGAATGGCGTTCCAAACCGCCAGTCCCCCCGCCCGCCAGAGGACTTCCTCCACCCCCAAGTTGGAGTGTCCTCCCGGCCCGATGGCGTGGACGGTGCGGTCGGCCTGGATGGCGTCGGCGATGACGGCCGCCGCTTTTTGAATGCTGGGGGTTTCCTGCTCGATCAGGCGAAAAATTTCGCAGAGTTGTTCCCGGTAACTGGTAATTTCTTTGCTCATGTGTCCTTAACCTTTCCGAATTTGCCGCTTTTTCCGTGGTGGCCGGGCGGGTCAAACGCCCTTGGCTTCCGCCCGGGAAAATGATATGATTGATGATACCACGAATTTGACAAATTGTAAAATATAAAGATAGGCCGGTTGGACCGGTCGTGTGGAATCAAAACAAAGGAGCGACGTCTGCATGGATTGGGCAACCCGCCAACTGCTCAAGGGCTTTTATGAAAACGAATTGGTCAACAACATTCTTTCCTTTTGGCTGCCCCGCTGCCTGGACCGCGAATACGGCGGCTACTTCAACTGCTTTACCAACGACGGCAGCAAGCTGGTCAGCCAAGACAAATACACCTGGAGCCAGGGGCGATTTGTCTGGCTGTTCTCCCGCCTGGCCACCACGGAAGCGCCTGTTTTTACCAAGGCGCAGCGGGAGGAATTCCTGGAGCTTGCCAAAAGCGGCAGGGATTTTTTGGAGGCCCACTGCCTGATGGGACCGGAGGACTGGCGCTGCGTCTTTTTGATGGACCGCAAGGGAAATCCCAAGGAGGTCTCTCCCGGCCAGCCGTTGGATATGAGCATCTACGCCGACGCCTTTGTGGTGCTGGGAATGGCCCGCTACGCCATGGCCGCCGGGGATGAAAAGGCCTACCGCTTCGCCAGGCGGCTGCTGGATTCCTGCTACCAGCGGGTGGACTGTGGCGACTTCCGCACCCTGCCCTATCCTTTATCCTCCCGCTTTCGCGCCCACGGCATCCCCATGATCTTCAACGACACCACCCGGGAAGTGATGCTCGCCGCCCGGCACTTTGAGCCGGCGGCTCTGCCCGCTTTCAAGGCTCGCCTGGAAAGCTTTGCCGGCGATGTGCTCCAAAACTTCGTCGACGAACACGACATCCTGCGGGAAGTCATCGGCAGCGACAACCGGCCCATTCCCCAAATTCTGGGGCAGCACGTCAACCCCGGCCACACCCTGGAGGACGCGTGGTTTCTGCTCAACAGCGCAGAAGCCCTTCAAAAGCCCCAGTGGGCGCGGCAGGTGTACGCCATCGTTCAAAAGACGTTGGAAATCGGCTGGGACCGGGAGTTTGGAGGGCTGCTCCACTATTGCGGCATCGACGGAGGCAAGCCGGAAGGGGAGGAAGGTGGCGTCGAAAACGAGCCTATGCTGGAGCAAATGAAGGACGGTTGGGAGGACAAGCTCTGGTGGGTCCATTCCGAGGCCCTCTACACCACCCTGCGCTGCTACCTGGAAACAGGAAACGACGATTTCTGGAGGTGGCACCAAAAGATTTTTGAGTACACCTTCCGCCATTTCCCCAACCCGAACCGAGAGGTGCGGGAGTGGGTGCAGATTCTCAAGCGGGACGGCTCCCCCCAGGATAAGGTGGTGGCCCTGCCGGTCAAAGACCCTTACCACATCACCCGAAACCTGCTGCTGATTCTGGAGCTTTTGTATCAACAACCCGTATAAGGAATCTTTTGATTTTCTATTTGTATAGTTGTCAGCCGATTGGAACCATCCCTCGACGGACGGTTCCTTTTGATTTTTCAGGAGATAATAACTGGATGGATTCGAGCCCGCTCTTGAGGCTTTCCCCGCGATTTGCTACAATAGAGGAAAAGAATGAGAAAACAACAGAAAAAGAAAGGACTCTATGCGTTACAGTGAGATGAATCTTTCCGCCGAAATTTTAAAGGCGGTGGAGGCGATGGGCTTTACCGAGCCCACCGAAGTACAGGAAAAAGCCATTCCTCCCATGCTGGAGGGTTATGATTTGGTGGCCAAGGCGCCCACCGGCACCGGCAAGACCTGCGCCTTCGGCATCCCCCTGCTGATGGGGCTGGAGCCGGAAAAGGACGTGCTGCAGGCTTTGATTTTGGCTCCCACCCGGGAGCTTGCCCAGCAAATTGCACAGGACTTGAAGGATCTGGCCCGCTTTATGCCCTGGGTGCGGATTGCCTGCCTTTACGGGGGGCAGCCCATCCGCCGGCAGTTTGCCCAGCTAGGCAAAAAGCCCCATATTGTGGTGGCCACCCCAGGGCGGCTGCTGGACCACGTGCAGCGGAAAAGCGTCCGCTTAAACGACGTGACCCGCATTGTTCTGGATGAAGCCGACGAAATGCTGGACATGGGCTTTTACAAGGACGTCACCAAAATTCTGGACAGCCTGAAAAACCGAAAGCAGATGGGGATGTTCAGCGCCACCATGAGCCGCCCGGTGATGGACATCAGCTGGCTGTATCAGCGGGACCCGGTGGAAATTGTGGTGGAGCCGGTCAAGGAGTCGGCCCCCAACATCGCCCAGTACGCCCTGCCCACCACCGGCTGGCAGAAGCTGGACGACGTGGCGGACATCATCACTCGGAACAACTACGAGCGGGTGATGATTTTCTGCAACACCAAATACACCACCGAAATGCTGGCCCGGCAGCTTATCGAGCGGAAGGGGCTGGACGCCGAATGTCTTCACGGCGACCTTGCCCAAAAAGCCCGGAACAAAATTATGGCGGATTTTAAAGAGGGCAGGCTGCGGATTCTGGTCAGCACCGACGTGGCAGCCCGGGGCATCGACGTGGACGACGTGGACGCCGTCATCAACTACGACGTGCCCACCTCCAACGAATACTACACCCACCGCATCGGGCGCACCGGAAGAGCCAAAAAAGCGGGAGAAGCCTACATCCTCTTTTTGGAGGAGGAGCGGCGCCGCATGGAGGAAATGCTCCGCCGCACCGGGAACAAAGCCACTTTCGCCCGCTTTGACGAGCAGAGAAATCTGGTCAAAGAAGCATCGTCCACGCAGCCTTAAGATAGTTTTCGAAGCCTCGTTTGCAGAAATCCGGCGCATTCTTTGCGTTCATACAAAAATCGCCCGGCAACGGCATATTTGCTATATTTTTTTAGTGGCGTGGGGAATTCATCTGTGGTACAATAGCGAAAAGCAGAGAAATCGGTCGCCTGCCGGCGATATGGCGCAGGGCGGCCCAAGGTTGAGAGAGGAAGAAGAACGTCATGGCTCTGTTGGGCAGTGTTCCCAAAATGGAGGCCTCGGGGAGTTTTTCCAGCCGATTTGAGCTGGGATGCCGGCTGCTGGAGCGGGGCGCTCACGCAGACGCTTATCTGCTGTTTTCCGCTTTGCACGGAGAAAGAGAACACCATCTCGCCGTTCTATACAATCTGGCCCTGTGCCACATAGCCGCCGGGGAATGGGAGTTCGCCCTGCGGCTGCTGGAACGAGCCATGGCGCAGCTGAGAATCAACACCATGGCCCCGCCCCCCAGGGACCCCACCTACCAGGCCCTGGTCAGGCGGCAGGCGGCAGGGAGGGGTTATTTGTTCCCGTTGCCGGAATCCGCACCTCTTCTGGCGCCGGAATACACCCGGGAATGCGTTTTGCGGCTGATGGTGGACGCCTGCGCCGCCTGCTCCCTGTGGGAACGAATTCCCGCTTTGGCCAAGCAGCTGCCCCATAAGGAGTACGTCAACCTGCAAAGCGCCTTAAAGCTAATGGAACAGCAAAAAAAGCCAACCGATGAGAATAAGTAATTTTTTGCTGCAAAAAGGTCCGGAGCAAATGCTCCGGACCTTTTGACATCGGCGGATATCAGTCTCTGACCTGCTCCCGATCGCTGTCCCGAAAGAGCAGCGAAATGGCCCAAATACCTGCTAAGGCCACCAGTGTGTAGACCAGGCGGCTGATGATGGCGGTTTGGCCTCCAAACAACCAGGCCACCAGGTCAAAGCGGAACAGCCCCACCAGTCCCCAGTTGAGGGCACCGATAATGACCAAAACCAATGCAAGTTTATCCAACATAATAATACTCCTTATCTTTAAAATTGCGCTCCATTGGCGCTTGGTTCCTATGGGATGTATGAAATCCCAATGTCCGTGCAATGATATTGTTGCCCGACTGGCTCCAATTATGCAAAACCGTGAACAAACTGTAAAATCCTGCGCCGCAGGTATAAAACGCAAAACACGGCGAACAATAACAATGGTTTTCCACGTGTGTTACCGCGTGGTGCCACTTAGGCTTCCGTGAAAAAAACGCACGGTTGCAAGCCGTGCGGTTGCGTTTGCTTTACGGAGAAAACCAGCGGCTGGACGGCGCGCCCGTCCGGCCGTTTTTGTAAAAGGATTTGCTTTACAAGCGGAGTCGGTTATGCTATACTCTACTGGTACCCTGCTCTTGGATAAGGGATCATGGCTTTTGTGAAGCGGAGTCACCCGCCCTTTTTCTAGGACATGGGAATATTTTTTAGAGGTGATAACATGCTGCTTAAAGAAGAAAAGTACGAAGTGATTGCGGAAAATCGCCGTCACGAAAAGGACACCGGTTCTCCCGAAGTTCAGATCGCCATTCTGACCCGCCGCATCAATGATTTGACCGAACACCTGAAGGTCCACAAGAAGGACCATCACAGCCGCCGCGGTCTGTACAAGATGGTTGGTCAGCGCAGAGGCCTGCTCAACTATCTGCAGAAAACCGACATCGAGCTGTACCGTTCTGTCATCGCCAAGCTGGGCTTGCGCAAGTAAAGACATCGCAAAGAAAGTATGCAAAAGGACTTAAAAAGATAAATACATTGCACAAGGCGCCCGGCTCACACTGGACGTCTTGTGCCTGTTTTTTCTTTTTGGTCCCATCATCAATCCGGACGACCTTGTGTGTAATTTTTAGCAGTGAATCGAGTGGATAACACTCCTTATCCATTGGATTATCCATTGGATTTATTGCTAAAGTTCACCTGGGTCGGGCCGGCAACTGAAATGGAGGATTGGATCTTGTTCGAAAATTATCAAGTGTTCGAAACTACCTTCGCCGGCAAACCCATTGCCTTTGAGGTAGGAAAAATGTGCTCCCAGGCAGCGGGGAGCACCCTGGTGCGTTACGGAGACACCACGGTGCTCTGCAACGTTACCATGAGCGAAAAGCCCCGGGAGGGAATCGACTTTTTTCCTCTTTCGGTAGACTTTGAAGAAAAGCTCTACGCCGTGGGCAAAATCCCCGGCTCCTTCCTCAAGCGGGAGGGCCGCCCCAGCGACAAGGCCATTCTGGCCAGCCGCCTGGTGGACCGCCCCATCCGCCCCTTCTTCCCCAAAGACATGCGCAACGACGTGGCCGTGGTGATGACGGTTCTTTCCGTCAACCAGGACTATCAGCCCGAAATTGCCGGTATGCTGGGCGTTTCCTTCGCCCTTTCCATTTCCAACATTCCCTGGAACGGACCCATCGCCGGCGTCAACGTGGGCTATGTGGACGGCGAGTATGTCCTCAACCCCACCGAAGCCCAGCGGGAAGTATCCGACATGTTCCTGACCATCGTGGGCAACGGGGAAACCATCTGCATGATTGAAGCCGCCGCCAAAGAGGTGCCGGAGGAGCGGATTCTGGGAGGCATCAAAGCCGCCGCTCCCGAAATCAAGCGCCTGGTGGAATTCATCAAAGACGTACAAGCCAAGATTGGCAAACCCAAGATGCCTTTCGAGCCCGTGGTGGTGCCCGAAGCGCTGATGAACGCGCTGAAGGAAGAATTCACCGAAAAGATGCAGCACGCCATGGACACCGACGACAAAAACGTCCGGGAAGCCCGGCTGCTGCCCCTCAAGGAAGAAATCCACCAGCGGTTTGACGAAGAATACCCCGAGCAGATTTCCCTCATCGACGAAGGCATCTACCTGCTGGAAAAGCATGTGGTGCGCCAGTGGCTTCTGCAGGGCAAGCGGGTGGACGGACGCGGCATGAACGAGATGCGTCCCCTCCACGCCGAAGTCGGCCTGATTCCCCGGGTTCACGGCTCCGGCATGTTTACCCGCGGCCAGACCCAGTGCCTTACCATCGTCACCCTCGGACCCCTCAGCGACCGCCAAAAGCTGGACGGGCTGGACCACGAGGAGTTCCGCCGTTATATGCACCAGTACAATTTCCCCTCCTACTCGGTGGGCGAAACCAAGCCCTCCCGCGGCCCCGGACGCCGGGAAGTGGGCCACGGCGCCCTGGCCTCCAAGGCGCTGGAGCCTGTGCTGCCCAGCGAAGAGGAATTCCCCTACGCCATCCGGGTAGTCTCCGAGATTCTCTCCTCCAACGGCTCCACCAGCCAGGCCGCCATCTGCGGCTCCACGCTGGCGCTGATGGACGCCGGTGTTCCCATCAAGGCGCCGGTGGCGGGTATTTCCTGCGGATTGATTACCGAAGGGGACCGCTGGGAAACCATGGTTGACATTCAGGGCGTCGAGGACTTCTTCGGCGATATGGACTTTAAGGTGGGCGGCACCCACAAGGGCGTCACCGCCATCCAGATGGACATCAAAATCGACGGCCTTACCTTTGACATCATCGAAAACGCTTTGGAAAAGTGCCGCAAGGCAAGGCTCCACATTCTGGACAACATCATCCTCAAGGCCATTCCCGCGCCTCGCGAGCAGCTTTCCGAGTTTGCTCCCAAGATGCTGACCCTCACCATCAGCCCCGATAAGATTCGGGACGTCATCGGCTCCGGCGGCAAGGTTATCCAGAAGATTTGCTCCGAGTTCGACGTCAAAATCGACATTGAGGAGGACGGCAAGGTCTACGTGCTGGGCACCAGCCTGAAAAACGCCGAGCAGGCCCTGTCGGTCATCAAGACCATCGCCATGGACCCAGAAGTGGGCGCTTTCTACAAGGGCAAGGTCACCCGCCTGATGAACTTCGGCGCCTTTGTGGAGATTGCCCCCGGCAAGGAAGGTCTGGTTCACATCTCCAAACTGGACACCAAGCGGGTGGAAAAGGTGGAGGACGTGGTAACCGTGGGCAGCGAGATTCTGGTCAAAGTCACCGATATCGACGCCCAGGGACGCATCAACCTCTCCCGCAAGGACGCTCTCATCGCCATGGAAAAGAAGGCGGAAAAGGAAAAAGAGCAGCAAAAGAGATAAAACAAAACCAATCACAAAAGGCGGAAAGCAAATGCTTTCCGCCTTTTTTTCACGGCTTGAGTATGTCGTTACTCCTGCGAAGGCAGCTCTTTATACGCCTGAACCACCTTTTGCATCATGTCGGGGATGGCAATGTTCTGGGGGCACTTGTCCACGCAGGTCTGGCATCCGGTGCAGCTTTCGGGGCCGGTTTCCGCCAGCATCTCGTAGCCGCCCTCAAAGGAGATGGCGTTTTTGGAGTGCTGGTAGTGGTTGTAGAGGGCAAACACCTTGGGAATGTCCACCCCAAAGGGGCAGTCCATGCAGTAGCGGCAGGCGGTGCAGGGAATGGCGCCGTTGCGGCGGAAAATCTCCACCGCCTTGTTGATGGCCTGCTGCTCCTGCTGGGATAACGGCACCAGCGGGGAAAGGGTGGCGATGTTGTCCTCCAGCTGCTCTTTGGTGGTCATGCCGCTGAGCACCGTCAGCACCCCCGGCAGCTGGGCCGCAAAGCGGATGGCCCAGGACGCCGTGGAGGCGTTGGGGTCGGCCTTGCGCAGCACCTCGACGCATGGTTCCGGCAGGTTGGCCAAAGCACCTCCCCGCACCGGCTCCATGATGATGACGGGGATGCCGTGTTCCGCCAGAATTTCGTACTGCTCTTTGGCGCTTTGGTCCTCCCAGTCCAGGTAGTTGAGCTGAATCTGGGCAAAGTCCCAGGAATGCTTTGTTACCAGCTTCCGCAGCAGGTCGGGCCGGTCGTGGAAGGAAAAGCCCAAATGGCGCAGCTTGCCCTCTTTTTGCTTTTCCCTGAGGAACTCCAGGACGTGGAACTTTTCAAAGGTTTCCCAGTTCTGAACCGTCACGTTGTGGAGCAGATAAAAATCAAAGTAATCCACCTGCAGGCGTTTGAGCTGGGTCTCGAAAATGGTGTGGACATCCTCTTCCGACTTTATGTACCACGGCGGCATTTTGGTGGCCACGTGAAAGCTTTCCCGAGGGTAGCGGGAAAGAGCCTGTCCCACAAAGACTTCCGAACTGCCTTCGTGATAGCCGTAAGCCGTGTCAAAGTAGTTGATGCCCGCCTCGATGGCCCGGTCCACCAGGGCCTGGGCGGCAGCGTAGTCGATTTTTGCAACGTCCTTTCCGACGGTAGGCAGGCGCATCATGCCGTAACCCAGCAGGGAAATTGGCTCCCCCGTTTTTGCAAAGATTCTTGTATCCACAATCCATTCTCCTTTAAGTTCAGGTTTTAGCCTCTACTATATCGTTTCATTATAAGGCAGACGGAGGGTCGATGTCAATCCGACTTGGAAAGCATCCATAAAAAATTTATAAAATGGAAGGGCGATTCGGGAAAATTGACGGTTCAAGGCAAGTTTCCGCCTTGCAACTGCTGGGGACAAGCGGTATAATAGCTTTTATTGGAGGCGTATACCATGACCAGAGAAGAAAAATATGTGATGATGACCCAAACCCCGGTGGAAAAGCTGGTGTGCAGGCTGGCGGTGCCCACCATTACGTCCATGCTGATTTCGGCGATGTACAACATGGCGGACACCTATTTTGTGGGCCAGATCGGCACCAGCGCCACGGCGGGGGTTGGCATTTCCTTTTCTCTGATGGCAATTATTCAGGCGTTGGGCTTCTTTTTTGGCCACGGCTCGGGCAACTACATATCCCGCCAGTTGGGGGCGAAAAATGTGGACGAAGCCGCCAAGATGGCGGCCACCGGCGCCGTTTCCTCCTGGTTGGGCGGCGCTTTGGTTTGTGTGGTCGGCCTGCTGACGCTAAAACCCTTGGCCCTGCTGCTGGGCGCCACCGAAACGGTGCTGCCCTACGCCATGGACTATCTTCGCTTTATTTTGATGGGAGCGCCCTGGATGTGCTGCTCCCTGACCCTGAACAACCTGCTGCGCCTGCAGGGCAGCGCCTTTTACGGCATGATTGGCATCACCAGCGGAGCCATTCTCAACGTGGGGCTGGACCCTCTGTTCATTTTTGTTTTCCATATGGGGGTGGGGGGAGCCGCCCTTGCCACCATGTTAAGCCAGATGGTCAGCTGTATCATCCTGTTTATCCAGTGCCGCCGCGGGGGCAACGTGCCGGTGAGGCTGCGCAATTTCTCTCCCAAGCTGAAAAACTACAGGGAAATTTTCCGGGGCGGGTTGCCCTCTCTGTTCCGGCAGGGGCTGAACAGCGTCTCCACCATCGTTCTCAACCAGTGTGCCGGCGCCTTTGGAGATTCCGCCATTGCCGCCATGTCGGTGGTCAACCGGGTTTCCATGTTTGCAAGCTCCGCGGTGATTGGCTTTGGCCAGGGCTTCCAGCCGGTGTGCGGTTTTAACTACGGCGCCAAGCTTTACAGCCGGGTGCGCCGCGCCTTCTGGTTCTGCGTCCGGTTTGCCACCCTGTTCATGCTGGGGGTAGCCGTCTGCGGGTTTGTGTTCGCCCCTCAGGTCATCGCCCTCTTCCGGCGGGACGACCCGGAGGTGATTCGCATCGGCTCCCTTGCCCTGCGGATTCTCTGCATCTCCTTCCCGCTGACGGGCTGGGTCATTCTCAGCAACATGATGCTGCAGACCATGGGCAAAGCGATGAAGGCCAGCGTCCTGGCCGTCAGCCGCCAAGGGGTGTTCCTCATTCTGTTCCTTCTGCTGCTGATTCCCGTCCTGGGCATCCTGGGGCTGCAGATGGCGCAGCCCGTCGCCGATGTGGTCACCTTCCTGGTGGCCATCCCCTTGACCTCTTCCGTGCTGCGGGAGCTGCGGGAAAGCGAGGCGCTCCCCGCCGCGGTTCCCGGCGCGGAGGTGGAAATCCCCGAACCGGAACCCATCGAGCTGTAAGCTGGATGATAAGACAAACTCCCTTTTGCCCGCCAGGTGGGGCAAAGGGGAGTTTTTTTGGCTATTCGATGGTCAGCTTTTCTTCGGGCAGCACCCGGACACAATCCAAATCCAGCACCGCCTTGACGGAGTCTCCCTCCTGATAGCGGCGGGAAAGCTGGGGATTGTAGATTTCCACCGTCAGCACCGTGGAGCCGATATCCACCTCGTACTCGATTTTGGAGCCGAAGTAGGTGGCCCGCTTGACCACGCCGGGGATGCCTTCCCCCTCGGCGGTCAGCTTGACGGATTCGGGGCGGAAGGCCAGGCAGCAGGGATTGCCAAACCGCAGCCCTTCCATGGCGCCGGGGTTTGGAATTAAGTAGCGCATGCCGTCTCCAAACTTGACGATGGCGCTTTCCCCCTCCAGCCCCTGGAACCGGCCGGAGATGAAGTTGGCCTTGCCGATAAAGTTGGCCACAAACTTGCAGTTGGGGTACTCGTAAATTTCCTGAGGGGTGCCCACCTGCATGAGGTTGCCATCCTTCATGATGACCACCCGGTCGGAGATGGCCATGGCCTCGCTTTGGTCGTGGGTGACGTAGACGCTGGTGATGCCCAGACGCTTCTGAATGGAGCGCAGCTCATCCCGCATGTGTTCCCGCAGCTTGGCGTCCAGGTTGGAGAGGGGCTCGTCGAAGAGAAGGACGCTGGGCTCGATGACCACGGCGCGGGCCAAAGCCACCCGCTGCTGCTGTCCGCCGGAAAGCTGGTTGGGAAAGCGGCGCTCCATGCCCTCCAACTGCATCAGCTTAATGACCGCGTCGGTGCGGGCAATCACTTCGTCTTTTGGCAGCCTTTGCACCTTAAGGCCGTAGGCAATGTTCTCCCAAATGCTCAGGTGGGGGAACAGGGCGTAGCTTTGGAACACCATGGAGATGCCCCGCTTGTTGGGAGGAACATTGGCAACGTCCCGGCCGCCGATGAGAATTTGCCCGGCGGAAGGATATTCAAAGCCGGAAATCATCCGCAGGGTGGTGGTTTTCCCGCAGCCGGAAGGCCCCAACAAGGTGACCAGTTCCCCGTCCGCCACCGAAAGGTTGATGTGATTGACCGCAATGGTTTCTCCCGTCCCTTCGGGGGTGGGGAAAATCTTGGTGATATCCCGCAATTCCACGCCGCTGCTTTTGCCGCTGAACCGGCGCAGATCGTTGGCTTTTTTGGTTGGAGTGCTCTGTACCTGGGTGCTCATGGGCATTCCCCTCCTTGTGCAAGGATCGCTCGTTCCACTTCTTCCCGTCCGGGAGCTTTGGCCCGGGGACGGAGGAAGAATTTCACGAGGCCGTTGATGATGCCGATGGCCACCAGAATCACGACAATCATAATCATGACGTAGGCGGCGGCATCGCTGTATTTGCTGGCTTCAAACAGAGAAAAGATTTTGGAGGTGGCAAGGGGCCAGCGGGGTGACACCAGGAAGATGATGGCGCTGACGGCGGTCATGGCCCGCACAAAGGCGTAGACCAGCCCGGAGAAGAAGGCTTCCCGCAGCAGAGGAAGGGTAATGCGCCGGAAGGTGTGCCCGCTGCCCGCCCCCGAAATGGTGGAGGCCTCCTCGATGGACTTGTCGATTTGGAGCAGGGTGGTGCTGCCCGACTCAATGGCCACCGGCATGTTGCGGAAGGTAAAGGCGGCCACCAAAATAAAGGCGGTTCCGGTGAGCAGCAGCGGCTTTTGGTTGAAGGTGCCCACATACCCGATGCCCAGCACCGTGCCGGGAATGGCAAAGGTGAGCATGGAGGCTACCTCCATCACCCGGCGGCCTAAAAACCGCTTGCGCACCGTCAGGAAGGCGATGGCCATGCCCAACAGTCCCCCAATGGGAGCCGCCCAGGTGGCCAGGATGATGGAATTCTTCATGGCGTCCCAGCCCATGGAGTAGACAAATTTAAAGTGGGACAGGGTAAAGGTGTAGTTGATGCCCCAGGTTTTTACAAAGGCTCCCACCAGAACGGTGCCGTAAAAGAGGAGGATGATAGCGCTTACCAGCAGGCAACCAAGGAAGAGAGGCACCACAATGTGTTTTTCGTGAATCTTCCGCCGCTTTTGGGTGGGCTTTCCCGAAACGGTGACAAAGCTCTTTTTCCGCAGGAAGTACTTTTGCAGCAGGAAGGCCGCCACCGTGGGCAGAAGGAGAATAATCGCCATCATGGAACCCGCGTGGAGGTCGTACATGCCGGTGATGATGCGGTATGCCTCCACGCTTAAGGTGGAAAAGTCGCCGGCAATGACCGCCGGGTTGGAGAAGTCCTCCAAAGACTGGATAAAGACCAGCAGCATGGCGGAAATGATGCCGGGGACGGACAGCGGCAGGGTAACCGTCCGGAAGGTGTGCCAGCGGGAGGCGCCCATGCTTCGGGCGGCGTCCTCCACCGAGTCGTCGATGGATTCCAAAATGCCGCTGAGGGTGAGAAAGGCCACCGGGAAGAAGCTGATGGCCTGCACCACAACCAGGCTCCGCAGCCCGTAGACGTCAAAGTTCTTAATGCCCAGCAACCCCCGGGTGATAAGCCCCTGACGCCCAAACAAAAAGATGATGGAAAGGGACAGGATAAAGGGGGGAGAGATGATGGGAATGGTGGCAATGGTGCGGAAGAATCGCTTGCCCGGCATTTCGGTGCGGGTGATGGAAAAGGCGAACAGGTACCCCAGCGCCGTTGCCACGCAGGCGACGATGACGCCCAGCTTCATGCTGTTGTAAAAGGTCTGGCGGTAGCTTGGGTTGGACAATATGTCCACAAAGGGTTGGAGGGAAAACGCTCCGTCCTTATTGGTGGCGCCCATTTTAAACACATTGAAGATGGGCAGTATCACAAAAATAAACAGCAGGACAAAGATGGAAATAATGGTTAAGAGCAGCAGAGGTTGCCGCAGCAGCAGAGCAAAATCGTTTCGACCCGAGTTGTGGGTGAGGGGCTTGTCACTCTTCTGCTTGACCCGATTGACGGCCAAAGAAGTCCCTCCATTCTATTGGAATATCGGCGATGATTGGATGAGGGAGGGGCTTTTTGGGCCTCTCCCTCAACATGTTCTTCTTCCATCCAACTGGCATTACTGTTTGAGGTTGGAAGCGTTATCGATTTTCTGGTTAAACTCTTCCACCAGACGAGCCTTGTTGTTGCCGGCCCAAACGGCGTCGTAATCGATGATGGGCAGTTGGTCCAGGCTGACCAGACCGTCGGCGTAGTTGGCGTTGATGTTCACCGGCAGACGGTTGCTGGCGGAATCAATGTACAGCTCCTGACCGCGGACGCTGACGCACCAGTCGATAAACCGCTTGGCGTTTTCCTGCTCCTCGGGGAAGCCGTTCTTAATCAGAGCCACGGCGCCGACTTCAAAACCGGTGCCCTCTTCGGGGAAGGAAAGCTCCACAGGGTAACCTTCCATGGCGGGCTTCAGGCCGTCGTGAGAGAAGGTGATGGCGATGGCGGCTTCACCCAGTCCCACTTCCATGGGCGGCGCGGCTCCCGCTTTGGTGTACTGGCGGACGTTGGCGTTGAGGCGCTCTAGATAATCCCAGGCCTTTTCTTCCCCGTACAGCTGGACGATGGTGGCCAGCACGGTGTAGGAAGTGCCGGAAGTGGAGGGGTGCGCCATGGAAATCTGGCCCTTAAACTCCGGCTTGGTCAAATCTTCCCAGGATTTGGGGTATTCTAGATTGTGCTCTTCAAACCATTCGCTGTTGCAGGCAAAGGCGATGGCGCCCACATAGATGGGGTTCCAGACGCCCTCGGCGTCCTTGTACTGCTCGGGAACATTGGCAAGTTCCGGGGACTGATAGGGCTCCAGAAGCCCTTCCTTCATGGCCGCTATGTAGGTGTCGCTGGAGCCGCCGTGCATGATGGAGGCTTGGGGATTATCCTTTTCGGCGGCAATACGGGCCATCATCTCACCGGCAGACAGCCGCACATAGTTGATTTTGATGCCGGTGTCTTCCTGGAATGCGTTGAAATAGGTGGGCAGTTCGCTGTCCGGCATGGCGGAGTAGACGGTCAGCTCCTTATAAGCCGGCTCCGCCGAAGTGGAGGAAGAAGATTGTGCCTGCGAGGCTGCCTGGGAAGACTGCGCTGGGGCCGACGCCTGGGAGGATGCACTGGCCGCGGAGGAAGATGCCGCCGGCGCGCTGCTGGAACTTCCGCACCCGGCAACGACGGTAGTTGCCAGCAAAACCAAAGTCAACAAAAGCGAAATGGATTTGCGGTTCATTGCAGTCCCTCTTTCCTTTTCAATTTTAGGCTATATTCCATAAGAATATTGCGTAATTTAGTTTATCATTTATAAAAGTTGGAGGGAATAAACGCAAACCGCTAGATTTTTTAGCTTTGTTTTGCCCAAAAATGAAAACCATGAAAATCTTATCGTAAATTTTTCTCGCTTTGGTGGAGGTTGCGCAGCTCCCGGGGGGAGTAGCCGTAGTGCTTTTTAAAGAGGTAGCGGAAATAGTTGGTGTCGTTATACCCGGTGCGGAACGCAATTTCCGAGGTGGAAAGGTCGGTGGTGAGCAGCATTTTGTGAGCCTGCTCCATCCGCACCCGGGTGAGGAACCCGATAAAGGTTTCGCCGGTGTGCTGGGAAAATACGGTGGAAAAGTGATTGGGGGAAAACCCGATGTAAGCCGCCACCGTATTGAGGGAGATGCCGGAATCGTGGTAGTTTTCGTAGATGTAGTTTTTGGCCTGGGCGATAACCTGCCCGTAGTGGAGGCCTCCCGCCGCCTTGTCCCGGAAGGCGATAAACCGCAGGATAATGTCTTTGGCAAAGGCACGAAGCTCCTCCACGTCCGACTTGCGCAGAATGGCGCTGGCTCCCGAAAGCCCGGGGAACACCTTCGCCGCGTCCTTGCCCGCTTCGTTGACAATGCGGCTGGCGGTGACCACCAAATCGGTGATGCGGTAATAGACATACAGCAGGCTGCCCACGTCGTTTTTGCTGCCGCAGATTTGGTCCACCAGGCTGTCCACGTCCTGTTCGGTGACATGGAGCAGCTTGCGCCCCATGGGCTCGTCGGCTCCCGCCAGCTGAACCAGACTGCTGTCGTCCAAATCGTCCACATTGACGATGGCGCCCCTGGGCAGCGCCGGCAGGCGGCGGAGAAGCTGGTAGGCTTCCAGATAAGAGGCGGGGATTTCCCCGATGCGGTCCACAATGGTGCCGATACCGCTGACCGACCCGATGCCCAGCAACCGGCTCAGCTCGTCCCGCAGCAGCATCAGCACTTCATAAACCGTCTGCTCCAGCTTTTCCTTGCCCTCTCCTTTGGCCACCACCACAATGCGGTCCCCGCCCCGCAGGCACCACAGCACATCCTCCCGGTCCTGCAGCAGGCGGTCCACCACGTTGCGGACGCTCAGCGCCGCCTCCGGCTTGGCCTGCTGGTAGTTCAGCTCCATTTCGGCCACCAGGTATTGCCTGGCGGGAAAGTTTAGGCCGAACTGCTCCGCCCGCTCCAACACCTGCGCCACCGAAAGGGCCCCCACCAGCACCTCGTCCAAAAAGGCATCCCGCAAAATCAGCTCTTTCTGCCGCTCCTGGTCCGGGTCCTGAGCCGCCAGAACCCTGCGCTCCTCCTCCAGCTGGTCGGCCACCTTGTCCAGCGCTTCCAGAAGGGTGGTGGCGCGGATAGGCTTGAGCAGGTACTCGTCCACCCCAATGGAGATGGCCTGCCTGGCATAGGCAAACTCGTCGTGGCCGCTGATAATCACCATTTTGGTGCGGGGGCTTGCCCGCTTGACGGCTCCCGCCAGAGCAAGGCCGTCCATAAAGGGCATTTTGATGTCGGTGATGAGAATGTCCGGTTTTAATTCCAATATGGCGGGCAGGGCAATCTCACCGTCAGCCGCTTCGCCGCAAAGCTGATAGCGGCCGCTCTGGTCCAGGTGGTTGCGGATTCCCTCCCTCACGCGGGTTTCGTCTTCCGCCACAAAAACTTGATAGATCATTCTTCCTCCTTGGGGGGCAGGGTAAAGGCCACCGTGGTTCCTTCGTTGTACCGGCTGGAAATTTCCAACCGGGCGTTGAAATAGTAAAGCTCCAGTCTTCGGCTGACGTTGTACAATCCATATCCGGAGGATTCCGGCGGGCTTTTGGCCGAAAGCCCCGCCTTGATTTCCTCGAGTTTTTCAGGGGGAATACCCATACCGTTGTCCCTTACCTCAAAGCGCAGGCCGCCGTCGGGCAGCAGCCTGCCCCGGACGGTGATTTCCCCGCCCTGCCGGCGGCTTTTGATGCCGTGGTAGAGGGCGTTTTCCACCAAAGGCTGGAGGAGCAGTTTGAGCATCTTCCGCGGGTACATGGCCTGGTCTACGTCGATGGTGTACCGCAGAATGTCCCCGTAGCGAATTTCCTGAATCACCAGGTAATCCCGCACATGCTCCAGCTCCTGCTCCACGGTGATAAAGTCCTGCCCCCGGCTCAGTCCGATTCTGCAGTAGTTGGAAAATGCAATGGTGATTTTTATCACTTCCTCGTTGTAGCCGCTTTCCGCCAGCCATACGATGGTGTCAAAGGTGTTGTAGAGAAAGTGGGGGGTAATTTGGGCCTGCAGGGCCCTCAGTTCGGCTTTCTGCAGCTCCTTCTGTTCTTCCAGGCTCCGGTCCAGCAGGGCCTGGATTCGCTCGTTCATTAAGTTGATGCTCTCGCTTAATTTGTTGAGCTCCTGCAAACCGGGCGGGAGCACCCGGGTGGTCAAGTCCCCACGCAAAATCCGCTCGGCCATGGCTTCCAGCTCGATGTTGGGCCGCTCCACCGCCCACTTGAGGATGCGGTAGGCGGCTATGGCAATGGAAATCACCACCAGGGTGAGGGCCACCATGACAACCATCATCCGAAGGGTGGTCCGCTGCATTTGGGCGTTCACCGCGGCGATGTCGTTCATCTGGGCGTAGGTGAATTCCTGAAGCACGTCGTAGATGTTGTCGGACACCTTATTAATTTCGCCCAGGGTCATCTGCTGGTAGGAAACGGGGGCGCCGGTGCCGCACTGTTCCTGCAGGCGCTCCACATAAAGGGTCAGGGTTTTGGTGGCCCGCATGGCCGCCTCCACCAGTTCCCGGCCGCCGGTGGGGGAGGCGTTGGCGTACAAGGTGGAAAGGTCGGAGTTAATTTTGTAAAGTATCTGGCTGAGGCGGCTGTCTTCAAAGGTGGTGCGGCCCGCCACGATGTACCAGCTTTCCCGGGCGATTTCCTCCTTCACCATTTGGGAAAGGCTGTTGGCCCGCTGGACGTTTTCAATTTGCTGTCCATACTCCCGGGTGATGCGCCGGCTATAGGTCAGATGGATGGCGGAGGTGAGGACAAAGCAGAGAATCATCACCACGAAAACGAGCTTTAACAGGTCTCGGATGCTGCGGGTGAGCAAAAAATTCGGCCGCTTCATGTCAGTACCCTCTTGCCGGGATGCCGTCCCGTATGCTTTCCCCGGTGAACACCTGCTCCTCCATCACCACATCCTCCGGGTTTTCGCCGCGAAGCAGAG
>JAKPGH010000210.1 GCA_029550985.1 Bacillota bacterium | reverse complement strand
CTGCTGGAAAATTACGGCTACCGGGTGGTTGACCTTGGGCGGGATGTGCCGGCTCAGAAGGTGGTGGAAGCGGCGCAGGAGCACAAGGTTCAGTTGGTGGGGCTCAGCGCTTTGATGACCACCACCGTCCCCTCCATGGCGGAAACCATCGCCCTGCTGCGAAAGGAATGCCCCGGCTGCAAGGTGGTGGTGGGGGGAGCCGTTCTCACCCAGGAATACGCCGACCAAATCGGCGCCGACCGGTATGCCAGAAACGCCATGGAAACGGTGCGCTACGCCGGCGAAGTCTTTTCCCGGAAGGATTAGAAAGCAACTCAAAAATATTAGGTTTTTCCCATAAACACCGGAAAATGCAGCCCTCGGCCGGCAAAACCCAAGGCTTCGGGCTGCTTTTTTCTTATTTTTCTTCGTTTATTTAGGCCTTCCCATGAATTAACCATTGACATTTGTCATAGGATGTGCTAGTGTTAAAAACATCAAAATTTCATACCGACAAGTGAAGTTCGTAGGAAAACGGCTGCGGCCTGCCGAAGGAGTAAAACTCTCAGGCGCTCGAAGTTTCGAGCAAGACTATGAATGGATGTGGCTCTGGAGAATCCCGCCAATCGGGTGCCGAAGGTGCAAGACGCGGACTTGTTCGCGTTAATCTCTCAGGCAAAAGGACAGAGTTGGGAAAAGGTAAGGGGGCGTTTGTGCCTTTGCGCCCTTGTGCCCTTGTGCCTTTGTTTCTGGAGCCAAATCATGATTGCATGATTTGGTTTTTTTATTTGTCGGGAGGAGAAGAAGGGGATGTTGTTACATGGAGCAATTTACACAACTAGTGGACCAGGTCAGCAGCTTTGTCTGGAATAATCTTCTGCTGTTTTTGCTGGTGGGCACGGGAATTCTGTTTTCCATCCGCACCCGCTTTGTGCAGGTTCGCAAGTTCGGCGAAGGGCTCAGGCAGTTGTTTGGCAGCTTCAGTTTAAACGGCGAAAAAGCAGGCAAAGACGGTATGTCCTCCTTCCAAGCCCTTACCACCGCCATTGCCGCCCAGGTGGGAACCGGCAATATCGCCGGCTGCGCCACCGCCCTGTATTCCGGCGGTCCCGGCGCTATCTTTTGGATGTGGCTTTCCGCTTTCTTTGGAATGTCCACCAACTACGGAGAAGCGGTGCTGGCCCAAATCTACAAGAAAGTGGAGCCCGACGGCGAAGTGTTGGGCGGCCCTGTCTATTACATCAAAGCCCGCTTCCCGGGGAAGTTTGGCAAATTTATGGCCGGATTTTTCTCCCTGGCCATCATCTTTGCCCTGGGCTTTACGGGAAACATGGTGCAGTCCAACTCCATCGGCCAGGCTTTTGAAACCGCCTTTCACATCCCTCCGCTGTACGTAGGACTGGTGGTAGCCGCCATCTGCGCCTTTACCTTTATCGGCGGCGTCAAGCGCATTGCGTCCCTGACCGAAAAGCTGGTGCCTTTGATGGCGTTCTTCTACCTGGTGGGCGGTTTTATCGTTTTGTGCATCAACCGCAGCGAGCTTCTCCCCGCCATTCGCTCCATTTTTGTGGGCGCCTTCAACCCGCAGGCCGTGGTGGGCGGCGCTGTTGGTATCGGCGTTCGTCAGGCCATGCGGTACGGTGTTGCCCGGGGACTCTTTTCCAACGAAGCCGGTATGGGTTCCACCCCTCACGCCCACGCCCTTGCCAAAGTCAAGCGGCCCCAGGACCAGGGACATATGGCCATTGTCAGCGTGTTTATCGACACCTTTGTGGTACTTAACATGACGGCCTTTGTCATTCTGACCTCCGGCCAACTGCAGGCCGGCGTGGAGGGCGCCCCTCAGGGAACGGCGCTGGCTCAGGCCGCCTTCAGCAAAGCCTTTGGGCCTTTCGGCAACGCCTTTGTGGCCATCTGCCTGTTCTTCTTTGCCTTCTCCACCATCATCGGCTGGTACTTCTTCGGCGAAGTCAACGTCAAAGCTGTGTTCGGCAAAAAGGCCACCAAGGTTTATGCCGTGATTGTGGTGCTGTTTATCATCCTCGGCTCCTTCCTCAAGGTGCAGCTGGTTTGGAACCTTTCCGACCTCTTTAACGGCCTGATGGTGTTCCCCAACCTCATCGCCCTGCTGGCTTTGTCCGGCGTGGTGGCAAAGGCTGCCCTGGATTACGAGAAAGATCCTGCGGAAAAGAAATAACACTTACCCCCACAAAATCCCGGAAGATTGGCACATACGGTGCCCTTCCGGGATTTTTTCTTTCGCTCCCGCTGGAAGAAGGACAGGAAACTGTGGTATCCTAGAGTAGAATAAGACAATCCGGGAGGTGGCCCATGACTCGTCGGGTGCTGATTGACGCCGACGGCTGCCCCGTGGTGGATGAGGCGGTTGCGGTGGCGGGACGATTTGGCGCGCCCTGTTTGATTCTCTGCGACACGTCCCACCACTTTGAAAAGCCCGGCGCCCAAACCCTGGTCTTTTCCAAGGGGGCGGACAGCGTGGACTTCGCCCTGGTCAATCTGGTGCAGCCGGGAGATATTGTGGTGACCCAGGACTACGGGCTTGCCGCCATGTGTCTGGCGCGGGGCGCAAGGCCCATCCGTCAGGACGGCATGAAGTACACCTCGGACAACATCGACGGCCTGTTGCTGGCCCGCCATACCGCCCAAAAGATTCGCCGCGGCGGCGGGCGGCTGAAAGGGCCCAAAAAGCGAACGGCGGAACAGGATGCAGCCTTTGTGGAGGCTCTTTCCGCTCTGCTGCAGGAGGGATAACGGTGCGGCTCTTTATCGCCATCGAATTTGACGAACCAACCAAAACCAATATCACCGACGTTCAGCGCAAGCTGGAAACCTTCGGACGGGGCAGGTTCACCCACCAGGAAAACCTGCATTTGACCCTTGCCTTTTTGGGGGAGGTACCGCCCGCCAGGGTAGCGGCCGTCCGCCGCGCCATGGACCGCACCGCCGTGGAACCCATGACCCTGGTGTTTGACCGCACCGGCCGTTTTCGCCGGGACGGCGGGGACATCTGGTGGATTGGCCTTGCCAAAAACCAAAAACTCTCGGACCTGCAGCAGGAATTGACAAAACATTTGCTGGAGGAGGACTTTGCACTGGAAAAGCGCCCCTTTACCCCCCATATTACGCTGGCACGACAGGTGCGGCTGACAACCCAGCCCGCCCAAAGGGATTTGCTCCCGGAGCCCTTTGAGGCAAAGGTCGACGGCATCACCCTGATGCTTTCCGAACGGATCAACGGCAGGCTCACCTACACCCCCCAGTACCGCAAAAAACGTGCAGATTGACTGAAAATCCGTCCGATTTCAGCCGATAGATTGGCAGGTGGCTGCGGAGATTTTTCCGGGACAACCTATTGACAAGACCGCCTTGACGTGTTAAAATAACTTTCGTCACGCGGATATGGCGGAATTGGCAGACGCGCTAGATTCAGGTTCTAGTCGGGGCAACTCGGTGGAGGTTCAAGTCCTCTTATCCGCACCAAAACAGGACACCAATTGGCAAATTGGTGTCCTGTTTCTTTTTTGCGCAATTCGCATATTTTTCTCCGCCATCTTCCCGTGGCGGAGGTTTTTTGTAAGCCCTCACAGGCGACCGTATGGCACCTCCGCGGATGCAGCGTGAATGAAAGAGGGGAAAATACGCGAATTTGTTACCTCGCAGTTTACATACTTTTCAAAAAACCTTTATAGATATTATCCTGTTTTTTTTTACCAATTACTTTAAATTTTCAAAATACGTCAGTTTTTTTCAATATTGGGGGTAACTTTCTTGACCTTGACAAAGATTGCCGATATACTAAAAAATATCCGAGAAAAACAAAAATAAGGTGAACATAAGGTGAAAATTATGAAGAATTTATCGATACCCAAAAAACTTATTGTAGCCTTTTCGACCATTTTGATTTTTTTTGTTGTCACTATCGTCTTTTCGGTATTTATCGGTGCCCGCATGGTGACATCCTCTTTTGAAACCTTTTATAACAGCCCCTACACGGTCACTAATACCATTAACAACATGAGAACACAGATGCAGGGTATCCAAAAGAATATGGCGTACCTCATCATTGATGATACCGCCAATGAGCAAACGTGGCTGGATGATTGGAATAGCAGAAACGCCGATTTTGATAACTACATTGCTACAGTCGAACCTCTCCTGACTTCTGACGAGGCCATACTAAAGCTTCAGGAACTGAAGGAAGATTGGGACCAGCTAAAACTGATCGGCGATAAATTTACGGAAGCTTATAAAAAATATAGCATGAAGGAAGCAAAGAGAATCTTGCTGGAGGAATATTATCCTGCTTCCCTCACTGTAGCCGACCTTTCCAAGGAGCTTATCGATATTGCCAACGCCTCGGCCGCCGATTATTACAATGAAGCGCAAAGTATGGCTCAAATGGCATTCATCGTCTCCATTGCTCTGTTTGTAGCATCTTTAGTGCTGGGCATTCTGCTGTGCGTCTACATTATCCGCTCCATTACCAAACCCTTAAAAGAAATCGAGGCTGCCGCCGGTATGCTGGCGGACGGCAATCTCAACGCCAATATTACATACGAATCCAAAGACGAGCTCGGTTCCGTCGCCAGGAGTTTCCAAACCGTCATCCATACGCTGCGGCTTTATATCTATGATATCTCCGAAAAGCTGGGCGAAATGGCAAAGGGGAACCTGGATTTGACCGTCGATACGGATTACAAAAACGACTTTTTGCCCATTAAGGAATCCCTGGAAAACATCATTGCCTCGCAGAACAAGACGTTTGCGCAAATTACTACTTCCGCAGGTCAGGTGAATGCTGCCGCTGACCAGATTTCTTCTGGGGCGCAGGCGCTGTCCTCCGGAGCCTCGGAGCAGGCGGCAACGGTGGAGGAGCTCACCGCATCCGTGGCCACCGTATCCCAGCAGGCGGAGCAAAACAAAGAAAACGTGCAGAAATCCGCATCCTATGTGGAACAGGCCGCAAAGAACATCATGGACAGCAACGAATCCATGCAGCGCCTGAATGCGTCCATGGAGGAAATCAGCAAATCGTCTCAGGAAATCTCCAAGGTCATCAAGCTGGTGGACGATATCGCCTTCCAGAC
>JAKPGH010000208.1 GCA_029550985.1 Bacillota bacterium | reverse complement strand
GTTGATTGACGACCTCACCACCAAAGGCTGCACCGACCCGTATCGGATGATGACTTCCCGCTCGGAATACCGTCTGCTTTTGCGGCAGGACAACGCCGACGCACGCCTGACTCCTTTGGGCCGTCAGGTGGGACTGATTTCGGACAGCCGGTGGCGGGACTTCCAAAACAAGATGGACCTAATCGAGCAGGAGTTGAAGCGGGTTCAAAAGGTAACCGTCTCCCCTTCCGCGGCCCTCAACGAGCTGATTGTTTCACGTGGAACATCGCCGGTGTCCTCCGGCGTGAAGCTGGCGGATTTGATTCGCCGGCCTCAGTTGGACTACCGGATGCTGGCCCCCGTGGACCAGGGGCGCCCTCCCCTGCCCGACGACGTCATCGAGCAGGTGGAGCTTTCCATCAAGTATGAAGGATACATCAAGAAGCAGCTGGCGCAGGTGGAGGAGCTTTCCCGCCTGGAGCAGATGCTGCTGCCGGAGGATATGGATTATTACCAGGTCACCGGCATCCGCCTGGAGGCTAAGGAAAAGCTGACAAAAATTCGCCCCAGAAGTTTGGGACAGGCGTCTCGGATTTCGGGGGTGAGCCCGGCGGACATCTCGGTGTTGACCATCTGGCTGGAAAGCCACGGGAGGCAGCGCCATGAATGAGTTAAAACAGATGGCCCGGGATGAGGGAATTTACCTTACCGACGAAATGCTCCGGGATTTTGCAACCTACCAGGAGCTGCTGTTGGACTGGAACAACCGGATGAACCTCACCGCCATTACCGAGCCCCGGGACATTCTCATCAAGCATTTTCTGGACAGCATTTTGCTTCTGCGCTGGTGCGAGATTCCCCAAAATGCGAAAGTCATCGATGTGGGGACCGGAGCCGGATTTCCCGGCATTCCTCTGAAAATTGTGCGGCCGGATTTGCAGCTTACCCTTCTGGACAGCCTCCAGAAACGCGTCACCTTTTTGACGGAAGTGTCCCGCCGGCTCAATCTGGACAATCAGTGCATTCACAGTCGCGCCGAAGATTTGGCCCACGAGGCGGAGCATCGGGAGCAGTATGACGTGGCCACCGCCCGGGCCGTGGCTTCTCTGCCCGCACTCAGCGAGCTGTGCCTGCCCTTTGTCAAACGGGGAGGATACTTTTTGGCCATGAAGGGGCCGGACAGCCAGGAGGAAATGGAAAAGGCTCTCCGCGGGATTCACTTGCTGGGGGGAGCGGTGAAGGATTCCCCCTCTTATACGCTGCCGGACGGCTCCGGGCGGGCGCTGTATATCATTGAAAAAACATCGCAAACGCCGACAAAATATCCCAGGAAACGAGGTAAAATTACAAAAGCGCCTCTGATATGAGGCGCTTTGTTTTCATTCGACGGAATATAGGCGACCAATCTCGCTAAAAAGGGGCTTGTCCTTGTGCTAAACTGAAAGCACATCATTTGGGCAGGTGAAGAAAGATGGATATCCCCTTTTTCAAGCAGCGAGCCAAGGAAATCAACAAAGTAATCCTTCTGCCCGTCAAGGATATATCGCCCAATCCCAACCAGCCCAGAAAGTACTTCGATTCTGTGGCTTTGGAGGAACTGAGTCAGAGCATTTTGGCCAACGGCTTGCTTCAGCCCATCACGGTGCGGCTGAAGGACGACGGCCTGTACGAATTGGTGGCCGGGGAAAGAAGATGGCTTGCCTTTCAGCGGTTGGGGCGCTCCCACATCCCGGCTATTGTGGAGGAATACACCGACCAGCAAAGCTCGATTCTGGCTCTCATTGAAAACCTCCAGCGCAGGGACCTCAACTTCTTTGAAGAAGCCGCCGCCATCGACAAGTTGATGCGGGAATTGAACCTCACCCAGCAGCAAATCAGCATGAAGCTGGGAAAGGCCCAGTCCACCATCGCCAATAAGCTTCGCCTTCTCCGCTACCCCCCTTCCATCCGGCAGAAGATATTGGAGGCCGGTTTGACGGAACGACACGCCCGGGCTGTCCTCAAGCTTCCGGACTTTTCCGACCCCAAACACATCGACTATATTGTAAAGCACCAGCTCAACGTGGAGCAGACGGAACGCTATGTGGCCGACTATCTCCGCAAATTGGAACCCAAAACGCCCTCCACCCGTCTGCTGGTCATCAAGGACATGCGAATTTTCCTCAACTCCATTAACAAGGCGGTCAAGCTGATGAAAGAAGCCGGCGTTGAGGTGGAGTCCCAGAAACATGAAACCGACGACTATGTGGAGATGGTCATTCGCGTGCCCAAAGCAGCCGTCTATCGAAAGAGGGAAGCCGCCTTTTAAAGCCTTACGTTACCGTAAGGATAACCATAAAGAAGCCTATGCTGATTGCGACAAAAGCCGTCCAAAGACGGCTTTTGTCGTTTTTGTTTTCGATTTTGTTCCACGTGGAACAGGAAATCGGGGTAGATATTTCCGGAAAATGATGCTATACTGAAAAACAATGAATATCGAAACAGGAAGGCGGGGTGCAAGTGGGCAGGATCATTGCGGTAGCCAATCAAAAGGGCGGCGTGGGAAAGACAACCACGGCTGTGAATTTGGCATCCGCCTTGGGACGTGCCGGCAAAAAGGTCTTGGTGGTGGATGTGGACCCGCAGGGTAACGCCACCAGCGGATTGGGAGTCAACAAGCGACAGACCACACGCTCCACCTACAATCTGCTGATTGCAGATGCCAGCATTGAAGAGGTTCTTGTTCGGACAAGCTTTCAAAATCTGGATTTGCTTCCCTCCAACTTAAACCTGGCGGGAGTGGAAATAGAACTGGTGGAAATGCCGGAGCGGGCGTATCGGCTTCGTCAGGCGTTGGCTCCGGTCAAGGAGAAGTACGATTTTATTTTTATCGACTGTCCCCCTTCTCTCGGACTCATCACCCTCAACGCCCTTGCCGCCGCTCAAGGTCTTTTGGTGCCCATTCAATGTGAGTACTATGCGTTGGAGGGGCTCAGCCAACTGGTTTCGACCGTGCGGCAGGTCAAGAGAATGTACAATGAGGACCTGGATTTTGAAGGCGTGCTCCTCACCATGTTCGACAACCGGCTCAACCTGACCACGCAAGTGGTGTCGGAAGTCAAGCGGCATTTTGCCGACAAAGTCTATAAGACGGTGATACCCCGAAACGTCCGCCTGTCGGAAGCCCCCAGTTATGGACAACCCATTCAATACTACGAGCAGGGCTCCAAAGGGGCGCAGGCATACGACGATTTGGCAAAGGAATTCTTAAAAAGGCAAAAGAAGACGGGAGGGATAAAGAGTGGCTAAGCGCAGCGGGCTGGGTAAAGGACTAGACGCCCTGTTTTTGGACAACAATACAGAGGACGGTTCCGTTACCAATTTAAAGATTTCGGAAATTGAACCCAACAAACATCAGCCCCGTGTGGCCTTTGACGAAGAAGCCCTGCGCG
>JAKPGH010000202.1 GCA_029550985.1 Bacillota bacterium | reverse complement strand
TGTGCCGACAGCAACAATTCCATCCTCCGAATGGATTTGCAAACTCCCGTCCACAACCTGGACCCTCAGTTCACCACCGAAGAAGAAGCTCAAACCATCCTTCTCAACCTGGGGGAAGGGTTGATGATTTGGGATGGAGAAGAGCTCAGCCAGGGGGCGGCCAAAAGCTACACCGTCTCCGAGGATGGGTTGACCTACGAATTTACCTTGCGGGAAGACGCCTGCTGGCAGGACGGAGAGCCGGTTTTGGCCTCCCACTTTGTCTTTGCCTTTCAGCGGATGTTCACCCCCGGCGCCACTTCCCCCCATGCGGAACAATTTAAAATGTTAAAAGGGGCTCGGGCCATTCTGGAGGGGAAAGGCTTCCTGCGGAACCTGGGGGTGGAAGCCCCCGAAGCAAACCGGGTGGTGTTTCATTTGGAATACCCTTCCCCTGCGTTTTTGGAGCTGCTGGCCACCGCCCCCGCTCTGCCCTGCCGAGAGGACTATTTTGCCGAAAGTAAGGGCCGCTACGGCCTGGAGCGGCGCTACGTGCTTTCCAACGGGCCCTTTGTGCTGTCCCGCTGGGATAACCAAAACTCCATCCGCCTGGAGCGCAACGACGCTTATGTCTCCCCACGGGGCCCCGCCAGGCCGCAAAGAGTGATCTTCTATATCGGGCGGGGGGACCCGGCGGACTTATACGACGACGGGAAAAGTGATTTGCTCCGGGTGCTCCCCAATCGGCTGGAATCGGTCAAGGATGACGCAGAGGTCCTATCCCTGCAAAACCGGGTGTGGTGTTTGGTTTTCAACCAAAATGCCTCCGTCTGGGCAAATCCCCTCCTGCGTCAAAGCCTTGCCTGCACCGTCGACCCTTCCCAGTACCAAACTCTGCTCAAGGAAGGGCAGCAGGTTTCCAATCTGTTTTTGCCCCCAGCCGTCACCCTGCAGGGCCAATCGGTGCGAAAGCCGGAAGACCACTCCCCCATCTCCTTCAACCCCCGGCAGGGAAAGCGCCTGCTGGCTTTGGGGCTTGAGGTGGAAGGGTTGGAGCGCATCCCCGCCGCCTCCCTGCTGGCTCCTGCGGAATACCGGAACATTCTGACCCCCATCATTCAAAATTGGCAACAGTATCTAAACCTTTCGGTCTATCCTCAATTTGCCGATTTGGACGGTTTGAGGCAGCGTTTGGAGCAGGGGGACTATCAAATTCTTCTCTACCCCTTCTCCGCCGACGATTCCGGGCCTGACACCATGCTCCGCCGCTTTACATCGGAACATAAGGACAATCACACCGGCTATCACAATCCCCGCTTTGATTCGGAGCTGGAGTCCGCCAGCACCCAGGCCGATTCCGCCAAGGCGCTGGAAACTTACGCCGACGCCGAGGAGATGCTGCTGCGGGACGCGGTGGTCATCCCCCTCTTTTGGGAATCCACCGGCTATGTCATGGCCCCCGACGTGACAGGGGTAAAGGTCACCCCCGGCGGAGTCATTTTGTTCCACGGCGCTTTCAAAGCATAAAAAAAGCGACCCGATGTTAAGGTCGCTTTTTTGTTGCCTTAAAAAACCTTTACACTTCCTGAATGCTGGCACAGGTGTGGTAGACAAACCAGAGGGAGTAAACGGCGGTGACAAACTGAAAGATGCTTTCGGCAAACCCCAACAAGGGGGCGGGAAGTTCCCCGGTGTGGTGAACCGCCATCCAGATCCAGTTGGGAACCGAAACCAGAAAACCGCAAAGAGAGGCGCAAAGTCCTGCCGGAATCACATAATTGCGGCCGTCCTTTCGGGCAAGGCCGCTGAGGGTGCGGGCTTCCCCCACCAGAAAGACGCCGGCAAACAGCATAAACAACACCGTCAGCAGGTTGTCGGAAATGGTGGTGAGGGTGTCGTAGGCATTAAACCGGCAAACCAAAGTAACCAGCATCCACACGCCGGGCGCCAACACCAGCAGGCCGCCCTTCATCCGGCCTGTGCGCAACCCCTGTGCCCCCGACACCAAAAAGGATACACCGGCCAGCAGCCCAAACAGGCCGGTAATCAACGCGGAGACGTCGCCCAACCGGATGGGACTGCCTCCTCCAAGGGGGAAAAGGTCAAAGGTTTCGGCGGTAAAACACAGGATGGAAACCCCCATCAACAAAGCGGGAACGGCGATGCCCCGCCGGCTGCGAAGCACCGGATAATCCCCGCCGGTGCGGCGAAACAGATACAGCAAAAACAGCAGGACGATGCAAAGCCCCAGCCCCCACTGGAAAACCGTAACGGGAAGCCGACTGCCGGTATAAAAGCCGGTAGAGTGGTCAATCTGCGCCAGCTGGAGCCGAATCCGTATCCCACCGCAGAGAATCAGGGTAACCCAATACAGGGCAAAAAAAGGGAAAAAAGCGGAGCGTTTCAACGGTTGACCCTCCGGAGAGTAAAATCATGGATACACTTCTGTCAGTATAGCACGCCGCGCTCCCCCGGCGCAAGGGAAATCAGCCCCTCTTAGCCCGCCGCAAAGCGCAAGTGGGCAGACAGGCAAAAGCCGGACCGGCCTGCCCCAATCGGCATCTGTTTTCTTTTGTTGCCCCTGCTCTGTCAATTTGCAGCCAAACGCACCGGAGGAATTCGCCCCAAATGTTACCCCACTTCCGAATTATCATATAATATGAAAATTCTCAAATAAGAATTTTTCCAAACTAAGAAAAAACAGTGGGAGAAATTTTTTCATTTTAGAAAAATTGAAGGGGCAAAATTTTCGATTGGTTAAAAAATTAACAATCTTTTCCGCGTTTATTTTTCAATTTTTTGATTTTGACCGGGGTATCTGTTGGTTATACGCAGATGACCTCCACGCCTCTTTTTTGAAATTCCAGCACTTGAGGATGGTTTTGCGGCGCGTCGGTTACCAGCTTGGATATTCGGTCCGCCGGCACGCATTTTTTATAGGCAATGGTGCCTAATCGGGCCTGGTCCACCAGGACAATCAGCTCTTTGGCATTGTTTACAAAGGACTGCTTGACCATAATTTCATCCATTTCGGTATCGGTGAGCCCCACCTGAGCGTCTACCGCCAAATCGGATAAAAACACCTTGTCGTACACAAAACTGTCGATGACCTGGCACGCAAAGGTTCCCACACAGGATAGCGACCCGTTTCGCAAGGTGCCGCCGGCCGTGACAACTTCAATGCCTTCCCCGGCGCCCAGCAGCGACGGAATCAGCAAGCTGTTGGTCACCACCGTCAGGCCTCGTTTGGAGGACAACAATCGGCTTAGCTCCAGCGCTGAAACACTTGCATCCAGCCCGATGACTTGCCCCGGTTCAATAAGAGAAACTGCAGCTCTGGCTATTAAAATCTGTTCTCGGCGATTGGATGCCTTGCGCTTTATGTATTCTAAATCTTCCGCCAGGCGATCCCGCAGGCCTATCATACCACTGCCCAACCGCTCTACCGTTAAATTTTTCTCCATTTGCTCCACGTCTCTGCGCACCGTCATTGTGGACACCTTTAATTGTGCGGCTAGAGCTTCTATGGACATTTGGCCTTTTAGTGCAAGCAGTTCAAGCAGCTGTGCCCTTCTCATTTCCACATTCTTCCTGGAATTTCTGGGCACCGTTGTCCCCCCTTTATGTTCACTTTTTTCATATGTGAAAAAAGTATAACACTTTTAGGGTAAGAAATCAATAAAAAACCGGTTGCAGACCCCTTTTCTACTACCTATTAACAATTATTTCCTGTTCTTTTCCGTAAAGTTACGGTTTCTCGCCAATTTCCAAACAAAAAAGCCGCCTGATGGCGGCTTTTTGCGGAAAAAGGATAATTACTTGAGTTCGACCTTGGCGCCGGCTTCTTCCAGCTGCTTCTTGAGAGCCTCGGCCTCGTCCTTGCTGACGCCGGTCTTGACAGGCTTGGGAGCGTTGTCGACCAGGTCCTTGGCTTCCTTCAGGCCCAGACCGGTGACTTCCTTCACCAGTTTGATAACGCCCATCTTGCTGGCGCCAGCGTCAGCCAGGATGACGTCAAACTCGGTCTTCTCCTCGGCAGCGGGAGCGGCGGCAGCGGCGGCAGGAGCAGCGGCGACAGCCACAGGAGCAGCGGCGGAAACGCCGAATTCCTCTTCCAGAGCCTTAACCAGCTCAGAGAGTTCCAGAACAGTAAGAGCCTTTACATCTTCGATTAACTTAAGAACCTTCTCGGATGCCATAACAGTAAACCTCCATTATCTTGTTTGTGATTAGAATGAAATTTGAAATTACGCGGACTTCTTTTCCGCAATCTGGTTGAGGGCGACGACCAGCCCCCGGATGTTGGCGTTGAGGACATTGACAAATCCGGAAATGGGAGCGTTGAGACCCCGGAGAGTCATAGCCACCAGTTCCTCTCTGGACGGCAGCTTGGACAGCTGCTTGACGCCTTCCACGTCCAGCAGTTTTCCTTCTACAAAGCCGGCCTTAATGGTAAAGGCGCCCTTGGAATCCTCGGCATACTTGCTGAGAATCTTGGCGGCAGCCACCATGTCCTTATCGGACAGAGCCAACGCAGTGGAACCTGCCAGCACGTCCTTCAGACCGTCGTAACCTACGTTTTCGACGGCGCGGCGCAGCAGGGAATTCTTCACCACCATGTAGTGGACGCCGGCTTCCCGCAGCTCCTTGCGCAACTTGGTGTCGTTTTGAACGTTGATGCCCTTATAGTCTACCAAAACACCGGCCACAGCGTTCTTCAGTTGCTCGGTCAGAGCGGCTACCTGCTCCTGCTTCTGTTGCAGAACCTTTTCACTAGGCAATTTGATTTCACCTCCCGGCATATATGCTCCGCGTCAACATCGCCCGCAAAGAAAAAGCTCTTTCCACAAGACATGGAAAGAGCGTAAGTTTCACACCAAAAGTGAATCAACACGCTTCCTCGGCAGGCCGGCGGATATTTCCGCCCATTTGAGCCACCCTGTGGCACCTGCTGTCTTGGGAATGTTGACAGCTTTATTTAGTATAGTCAAATCCTGTCCCATTGTCAAGGGTTTTCCAATGCCTGTAAAAAATATACAACCTCCCGCCAAAGCGGGAGGTTGCGCCGACCTTACTGGTCGGTTGTCGGCTTTTCGGCGGATTGTTTTTCGGACGCCGGCTTTTTGCCCCGGCGACGGGATTTGCACCGTCCTCCGGGTTTGGGTACGGGTTCGGTCTCCGGCAAATCCTCGTCCAATACCTCCAGAAGCTCCTCGTCCTCCGGTTCCAGCTCCACCTCGTCGAGGATTTCGTTTTCCTCCCGCTCCTGTTCTTCCTTCCGGTCGGCTTTGCAGGGGCGGACCTGGTCCTTATGGAAAACGGTGACGGTGCCGTTTTGATACTTTTCCAGCGCCACCTTGAGGTAGCCGGTCAGCAGCGAAACTTCGGTGACCACGCCCCGGCCTTCGGGCGTTTGGACATAGGCCCCCACCTTGGGGGTGGTCTTGATGAGGTCCTCGTAGGCGGCCTGCTCGTACTTCAAGCAGCACATCAGACGCCCGCAGGTGCCGGAAATCTTGGCCGGATTGAGGGAAAGCCCCTGTTCCTTTGCCATTTTAATGGAAACGGGCTGAAATTCCCCCAAAAAAGTGGAGCAGCAGAAGGGCCGGCCGCAGATGCCAAGGCCTCCCAGCATCTTGGCTTCGTCCCGCACGCCGATTTGCCGCAGCTCGATTCTGGTTTTGAGCACGCTGGCCAAATCCTTGACCAACTCCCGGAAGTCCACCCGGCCGTCGGCGGTAAAGTAAAAGAGGATTTTGCTGTTGTCAAAGGTGTACTCCACGTCAATCAGCTTCATGTCCAGCTTGTGGTGGCGTATCTTTTCCAAGCAAACCTGAAAGGCGTAGGCTTCCTTTTCCCGGTTGCGCTTCAGCCGCTCCAAATCCTGCTTGGTGGCAACGCGAATCAGCTTTTTTAGGGGCTGAACCACATCTTTGTCCGGCACTTCCCGGTTGGGGGTCACCACTTCGCCGCACTCGGTGCCCCGGGAAGTTTCCACAATCACCTGATCCCCGGCGGAAACCTGCTGCCCGTCGGGGTCAAAATAATAAATTTTGCCTGCGCTTTTAAAGCGCACGCCAATAATTTCTGCCATACATTACTCCTTATACGTCTGCAATTCACATCAAAATTGTTTGTTCAACAAAAGACAAGTCCGCAGACATGGTGCCAGCCATTCCGGCCTTCACGACCAATTCCGTCCAGAATGGCAATAGAATTATACCGAAACAATCGCCGGTGAAATGGTTTCGAAGTTGGATAAAAGCCGCGGCCGTCGACCGGTTGTCCATTCAGGAAGTTTTGCCGCCGGAGGTTTCGCTCATCACCTGGCTGATTCCGGCGCAAAGGGCGCTGCCCAACAGCAGCCCTCCCACATTGCTGTACGCAGCGGCTGTTATCCTTTCTATTATAGCAGTAATTTTGACAAGCTGTAAATGGGAAAACCCGGCCTTTTTTTCTTCCTCCAACAGTAGATTGGTCACCTGGGCGGCCATGGCTTCCAGCAGGGCCATCATGCCCTGGCGGTCCTTTTCGTAAGGCTGGAGCCGGGCTAAGGCAGCGGCTTCCTGCCCTTTGCCCAACAGCTCCAGCACCCGCCTTGCGCATTCCCGGTGGCCGTGGGCTTTGGAATCCTGACTTAACGCCTCCAGCGCCAACCCCGGGCTTCCGGAAGCGTCCCGCGCCGCCGCCAGCAGCTCCTCCCTTGAATATTCCGGCAGGTGTTCCGCCAGAATGTCGGCACAGGTTTCCACATCGGGAAGGGAGAGGGCTATCACCGACACCCGGGAGAGGATGGTCTCCAACAGTTGCCCCCTGCTTTGGCAGGTGAGCAAAAACACCGTGGAGGCGGGAGGCTCCTCCAACACTTTAAGCAGGGCGTTCTGGGCCTGCTCGGTCATATTCTGGACATCTTCCAGCAAAAGAACTTTTCGCTCCCCTTCGTTGGGGGCAACATAGGCTTGCGCCCGCAGCTGGCGCACCAAATCGATATGAAAGGACTTTGCCTTGCCCTTTTCCCCTTCGTAGACCAAAAGGTCGGGGTGGATGCCCGCCGCCACCTTTTGGCAGGCGGGGCAACGGCCGCAAGGGGCCTGCTGGGGATTGCGGCAAAGAACGGACATGGCAAACAGGCGGGCAAAGCGGCTTTTTCCGCAGCCTGCCGGTCCTTCGATGAGTATGGCATGGGGAAGCCGCCCTCCTCGGAAGGAGGCGAGAGCGGCCTGAGCGCCTGCATCGCGCATGGAAAATGGTTGGGTCATGGATTATTCGACATCCTAACAGTTTCCGGAGGGATGATATTGCAAGGGCTTATACCCCCTGCTCCGGAGCTTACAGTTTTTCAAACCGCTCGATATCCAGCACAAAGACGGTGGCGCCGCCCACCAGCACTTCGATGGGGGAAGCGGAAATCATGCTCACGCCGTAAGAGGCGGAACTGGACACCATTTGCTTGCGGGTTTTGGATTTTTCTCGAATAATGGCGATGACGTCATCCACCTTGTCATCTTCGGTACCGATGAGAAAGGTGGTGTTCCCAGCCATAAGAAAGCCTCCGGTGGTGGCCAGTTTGGTGATAAAATAGCCCCCTTTGGTCAGGGCGCGAGACACCTTCAGGCTGTCATCTCCCGAAACGATGGCAAGAATTAGCTTCACAAACCCACTTCCTTTCTTCCGGGGATGATACCCCTTTTTATCTTTATCCATATTTTTACCAGTGTAGCACAGGAACGGAAAAAATGCCATAACTTTTCAACAGAGCCGCCGTCCGGCGGTCAATTTCTTCGCCGGGCACCACAAGGGCCATGCCGGGCGGGCAGGGAGACACCATGGCTCCCGCCACCTTCCCCACTGCCTGCTCCAGCGGAAGAGTTTGGGAAGGGGCAAACACCGCCTTTCGCAGGGAAGCCTTCTGCCGGGGCAGGGTAAAACCCGCCGGCTGGAAAAAGCGACCGCTTCCCCGCGGCAGAGACCGAAGCCCTTCCGCCAGGCGGCGAAAATCCTCCTCATCGTTGCCGGGGCTTGCCATCAGCACGCAGAACTGGTCGGACACCAGTTCCGGCTCGATGCGATGTTTGCGCAAATGAGCCGCAAGTCCCGGTCCGTCCAGCCCAAGAGGCGCCGCGCTCAAGGTAAGCCGCCAAGGGTCTCGGAGGGGAAACCGGGGCAGCAGGCAGCCCTGTTTCCGGGCGACAGTGGCTATCTCCTCCACCGCCGCAGACACCCGAACGCTGTCCGCGGCGATATCCTTTTCCAAATAGCTTAGGGCGGCGTCGATGGAAAGCATCACCGGATAGCTGGGGCTGGTGGAGCCGAACAGGGCCATCTTTTTCCTCGCCTGTGAGACATAGGTCTTGTTTCCCACATGAAGCATGGCCCCTCCCGTCAGCACCGGCAACGTTTTGTGGAGGGAGTCGCAGCAAAGGTCCGCCCCCAACGCAATGGGGTGAAGATTCTGGGGCAGAAACGCCAGGTGGGCGCCGTGAGCGTTGTCCACCAAAAGGGGGACCCCGAAGGAACGGCAAACGGAAGAAAGTGTCGCGATGTCGCTGATGGCCCCGAAGTAGTTGGGGCTGGTCAGGTATACGGCCTTCAGATGGGGATTGCCGGCCAACGCCCGCTCCACTTCCTCCGGGGAAACGGCCCCCGCCAGGCCGGTGGTTTGGTCGATGGAGGGCAACACCCATTGGGGGTGCAAATCCAGCAACGCCATGGCGTGGACGGCCGAAACGTGGACCCCCCGCACCGCCAGCAGGCTGTCGCCGGGGTTAAGGGCCAAAGCCAGCATGGCCTGAATACAGAGGGTGGAGCCGCCGGCGCTGATGAGGGAATCCGCCGTACCGTACAGGCGGGAATAGCGCCGTTCCGTTTCCCGAATGGGGCCGCTTGCCTCAAAAAGGCTGTCCAGGCCGGCGCACTCGGTCACATCCCAGCGCCACAGCTCACCCCAACCAAAATGAGGGGCGAAGCGTTCCTTTCCCTTATGGCCGGGCGTGTGAAAGCGGGAAAAATCCCCTTCCAGATACTCCGCCACCGCTCGGGTTAGAGGCCCCATCAGCGGAACCTCCGCTTGATTTTCCGCAGCCACTCCACCAGGTCCACCGCCCGGTCCGCCAGCCAGTAGCAGAAGGGACGATAAACGTAGTCGAATTCCCCTGCCAGTTCGTCCAGGGTTCCGCCAAAGCCCTTCTTAAACCGGTAGAGACCGTAAAGGGGATTATCTTCCGAAAGGTTGCCGCTCACGCCCTGAAAATCGTAGACGGTGCAGCCGGTTTGCAGGGCCCAGCGAATCATCTCCCACTGCATCAGCTGGTTGGGCATCACGTCCCGGTGCTCATTGTCGGAGGCGCCGTAAACATAGCAGGTTTTGCCGGCATAGTTGGTGGTGATGGCCCCCGCTATGGCCTTGCCCTGATACATGGCAAGGTAAAGGCGGCAGTGTTCGCCCAGCGCGTCCAGCATCCGCTCAAAGTAAGCCTTGGGACGGGTGGCAAAGCCGTCCCGCTCTCCGGTAATCCGCATCAGGCGGGCAAAGTCGTCCAGCCCTTCCTTGCCTGCGACTTTAATTTCCACCCCCGCCTTTTGGGCCTTGCGGATGTTGCGCCGCGTCATTTGGGTAAAGCCGGCTAAAATCTCCTCTTCTCCCCGCCCCTGAAAATACAGCCGGTAGTTGAAGCGGGCCTGGATAGTCTCGAAGCCGTCTCCCCCCAAAAAGCGCCGGAAGCCCATCTGTTTGGTAATGTCGGCAAAGGCGGTGTCCTCGGTGGAAATATCGGGGTCCATCTTCCAGACATGGGCCCGGTACCGCTTCGCCAACACGTCAATGCCGCTTTTGAGGTCGGCCAACACCTCCGGGTCGTGATAGTCGCAGACGGGTCCCCGGGGAGAATAGAGCATACTGGTGCCGATGACGGGAAAGCGGCGAATCAGCACGCTGACCCCTCCCACAATTTTGCCGTCGGCGTTCCGGCTGACCACCACCTCGTGGCCCCAGCCCTCTTTCACCTTGTGCCAAAGGGTGGACTGGGTAATGCCCCCCGCCGGATGGCTGGCGACAAAGGCCTCGTATTCGGGATATTGGCTGGGGGAAAGGATTTCCATATCTATCACTCCGCTATCGATGACGTCGCTTTCTAGGAACTGAATCGCAACTTGCTCTGTGTTCAGTATACCCCAAACTCCCCGGTTGCGCAACCAATAACGGCAAAAGCATCCGCCGGGTGCCGGGTTTCTGCATAAGGATACGGCTGTGGAAATAGAAAAAGGGTGCAAAAAACCCACCCTTTCGGGTGGGCTCTCTGCAGGGGCGCTGTCTTATTGAATTTCGATCTGACGTGCCGGAGGAATGGGTTGGGTGTCGAGTTTCGGCAGCTTGAGGGTCAAAACGCCGTCACGGTATTGGGCGGTAATTTCATCGGTTTTCACATCGGAGACGTCAAAGCTTCTGACATAGGAGCCGACGCGGCGTTCCCGACGCAGGTAGTTTCCCCTGGACTCCTCGTTTTCTTCAGCCCGCTGAGCCCGAATGGTGAGCATGCCGTCGGCCAAATCCACCCGGATATCCTCTTTGCTGAAACCGGGCAACTCCGCCGAGAGCAGGTAATGATCCCCCTCATCTAGAATATCGGTGCGGAGTATGCCGGTGGTGGGGAAGAAGTTCTGAAAGAAGTTGCGCTCCATTTCGTCAAAATAGTTCCAAATGCTGCGATGGTCGGAACGGAAAGGTACCAGATCAAACATCACAATGCCTCCTAACCTGTGAAATGATATTTTTGCACCGGAGAGTGTTGGCACCGCTCTCTTTTTCTTTGCAAGCTTATTATATCTGCCTATTGTGAACGATATTCGTATATTTTATGACGAAACCGTAAAAAGTTGGCACTCTATTAATTAGAGTGCCAACTTTTTTTAAATCCATCTTGGTTTTAAGCTTAAATGCCTGCTATTTCGTTGTACCAGTTGATGGCGGCAATATAGCAGTTGTAGATAATATCGCTGTTGAGGTGATTGGCCTCCGAAAATTTGGTGACCTCATCCCAATTGGCGTATTCGTAGTGGTTGAAGAAGGCAATCAAATCGGAGTAGGGCCCCGTATCGGTGGTGAGGGAAAGGCGGATATCTTCCGCCATGGGAATTTCCTCCATCAGCTCCTCGACGGTCATATCCAAAGCAATGTGGAGCAGCGAAAACATGCCGGTTAAGAACACGTATTTGCCGTCCCGGGGAGGCTGCATGTGGGGCACCAGCAATTCCCCAAACTGGGCCCGAATGAGGGACATGCGGATCAGTTCCAGGGGCTTGTCCCCCGCCACGCCCCGCAGCGCCAGCAAGGCAATCCATTTCTTCAGCCCCTCCTCCCCCAGGTAGGAAACCGCCATGGGGATGGAACTCATCCGGTTGCGCAATCCCACGGCGGCGGAGTTGAGCAGCTTGAGCAGCTTATAGGAAAGGGCCACGTCGGAGGAAATGACCTGCGTAATTTTGGAAAAATCCACGTAGTCGTCAGTGCTGGTCAGCTTAATCAGCCGCAGGTAATTGGCCTTGAGGGGAGAGATGTCCTTTTCCTTGCGAATCACCGGAGGCTGGCTGAAGTAGTTGCCCTGAAACAGGGTAAATCCCGCCTTATGAGCTCTTTCCCACGCTTCCTGACTGTTGACCTCGGTGGCGATGAACGCTTTGTCGGGGGTTTTAAAGATAATCCGAAACTGGACTTCCTCCGGAACATCGGGGGCAAATTTAAAATAATCCCCTATCTGCAGCAGCTCCTTGGTCCATTCGTTATGCCGCAGCCCGTCAATCATCAGGGAATAGCCGCAGGCGTGGAGCTTTCGGCAGGCTTCCAGCTCTTCCTCCGACACAGTTTTAGAAAAACGCATCTGTACGATAAATTTGTCCCTGGGCAGGTGGTTGAGCACCGGTTTGCAGTTGAGCTTGTTGGAGTGATTGATCACATACTTAAAGTGGTTCTCCAAATCCCGCAGCCCCAGCGAATCCACAGCCCGGTCGTAATCGCCCAGGCTCCAGTTGTCGCTGTCCGGGGGAGTATTTTCGGTCAACTCGTAGCCGAAGGTCTTGCCCCCCGCGGTGAGAATGGGGCGGATGCATATGTAATAGTCCTCGAACTTTTTGGCGGTGTCGTACTTGTCTTCAAAAAAGACCAGCCGGTTGCGCCCGGCGTCTTTTGCCTGATAAAGGGCAATGTCGGCTTTGCGAAGAAGTTCGGAAAGCAGGGTGCCGTGGAGCGGGAAAAACGCCACTCCCATGCTGATGGTGCAGATTAAATTGATATGGGGCATGCTGTAGGACTGAAACGCTTCCCGCAGAATGCTGCCGTAATACTGGCGAAAATCCGCCTCCCCCTTAAGGCGGCCTTCCTTCTGGGCGTAAAAGAGGACAAATTCATCGCCGCCCAAACGGTACAGATGCCCCGCAAAGGCGGGGAACTGGTTGAGATGGTCCACCAGCCGGCGGATCATCACGTCCCCCGTATTGTGGCCGTAGGTGTCGTTGACCGCCTTAAAATTGTCCATATCCAGCATGGCGATGGCCCCAACATAGCCGCCCATCTTTTGGATCTTCTCAAAATCCTCTTTGAGCTTGAGCCGGTTGGGGGTCATGGTCAGCTGGTCCAAATATGCAAAATTGTAAAGCCGCCTTTCGATATCCTTCCGGTCCTGAATATCCTCCAGCATCAGCAGCGTGGCGGGTTTTCCGTCGGACCAGGTGATGCCCCGGGTAGTGACGGCATAGGCGTGCCCCGACTTATCGAACAGTTCAAACCGCTCGCTGAAATCGGAGCTGTCGCCGTTGCGGTTGGCGCATTTTTCGCATAAATTTGAAAAAAGCGCAGCGCAACCATTTCGGCAGCTGGCAAAACTTTGCTGCTCCCGAATTAAAAAATCCTGGGCGATGGCATTGAGATAAAGGGTTTCGCAACCCGGCCCCCTT
>JAKPGH010000199.1 GCA_029550985.1 Bacillota bacterium | reverse complement strand
ATCTGCTTGGGGGTGAGGATTTCCTTCTCCATCAGATAAGTGACCACGGAGGGGTCGATGGAGCCGCAGCGGGTTCCCATGATGATGCCGTCCAGGGGAGTAAAGCCCATGGTGGTGTCCACGCTCTTGCCGCCGTCAATGGCGGTGATGGAGGAACCGTTGCCCAGATGGCAGGTAACCACCTTCATCTCAGAAAGGGGACGCCCAGTCAGCTGGGCCAGCCGGCCGCTGACATAGCGGTGGCTGGTGCCGTGGAAGCCGTAGCGGCGGATTTTGTACTTTTCGTACAGCTCATAGGGCAGGCCGTACATATAAGCGTGCTGGGGAATGGTCTGATGGAAGGCGGTGTCAAAGACGGCAACTTGAGGCACCGAGGGGTCAAACACTTCCATGCAGGCCCGGATGGCCATAATGTTGGCGGGATTGTGCAGGGGGGCAAGCTCCGAGCAGGTTTCCAGACCGGCCAGCACCTCTTCGGTGATTCGCACCGAGGATTTGTACAGCTCGGCGCCCTGCACCACCCGATGTCCCACGGCGGAAATTTCCTTCATGTCGGAGATCACAGCCAAATCTCCGGTGGTGAGGAGCTTCACCAGTTCCCGGAAGGCTTCCAGATGGGTGGGGAAGGGGGTTTCGTACTGCGCCACCCCTTTGTCGGTTTTGTGGGTGATGTTTCCGGACAGTCCGATGCGTTCGCACAGACCCTTTGCCAATACGCTCTCCTTTTCCATATCAATGAGCTGATATTTCAGGGAGGAGCTTCCTGCGTTGATTACAAGAATCATCATCGTGTTCAGTATCCATTCCTTTCCTTGAACTCATATACCCTTTTCTACTTTGCGACTTTGCGCTTGTTTTGCCGTCATTGACAAGCGCACCACGTCTACTATATTATTACATTATTCCAAAAACATCAAGTAAAACCGTCACAAGGAGGGCAAAGATGTGAAAATCGGCGGCGTCATTGCCGAATTTAATCCTTTCCACAACGGTCATGCCGCGTTGGCGGCGTCCGCCCGGGAAAAGGGAGTCACCCATCTGGTGGCGGTGATGAGCGGAAACTTTGTCCAGCGGGGGGATATTGCCATCGCCGAAAAGCGGGTGAGAGCCGCCTGCGCCCTGTCCGCCGGCTTTGATTTGATTTTGGAGCTGCCGGTGGCCTGGTCCATGGCTCCCGCCCCCGTCTTTGCACGGGGAGGGGTTGGGGTGCTGGCCGCCTGCGGCTGCGTCGAAACCCTATGCTTTGGCAGCGAAAGCGGCGATGTTTCCCTGTTGGAAGCCTTGGCCCATTCGGTCAACGACCCGAGGGTGGAAAGCGCCCTTCGGGCCCGGCTGGCTTCGGGGGCGACCTTCGCCAGAGCCCGGCAGCAGGCGGTGGAGGAAGTTTATGGAGAGCAGCTTTCCGCCCACCTGAAAAACCCCAACGACTTGTTGGGGGTGGAGTATCTGCGGCAGGCAAGAGCCTTGGGCTGGAATCCCCAAGTGACGGTGGTTCGGCGCCTGGGAGTTTCCCACGACGCGTCGGCGCCCCAGGGGAGAATTGCCAGCGCCTCCTGGTTGCGGTCCCACGGGGACAACTTCTCCATGTTGGCCAGGTATATCCCGGCTTCCTGCGCCCAGGTGCTGGCCGTTGCCCGGGAGGACGGCCTCTTTCCCGCCCGGCTGCAAACCCTGGAAACGGCTATTCTCGCCCGGCTGCGAACCTTAAAACCGGAGGAGCTTGCCCGCCTGCCCGACCTTTCGGAAGGGCTGGAAAACCGCTTTTACGACGCCATCCGCTCGGCCAGGACCTTGGAGGAGCTTGCCTTTATGGTCAAGACCAAGCGGTACACCATGGCCCGGATTCGCCGGCTGATTCTCTCCGCCTTTTTGGGTATCCAACCCGAGGACTCGGCGGGGACGCCCCCTTACCTGCACATTCTGGGATTTAACCAGCGGGGGCGGGAAATTCTGGCCGAAATCGGCAAGCACGCCACCCTGCCCTGTGAAGCTTCCCTGGCTCGCTTGGAAAAGCTGGGAGGACGATGCCAGGCAACGGCCCAACTGGAAAGCCGCACCACCGACCTCTATGGGCTTGCCCTGCCCAATCCTCTGCCCTGCGGCTATGACCTGTTGGCCACCGGCAACTGGAAGACCGGGCGGCGTCCGCAATAACACATTTGAATACGCAATATAAAAGAAAAAGGCGGCCGATAGGGACCGCCTTTTTGCTGTGATAAAAAATGAGAAGCCTATGCCTTGCTGTTGAGGTCAATCTTTTTGTATTCCTTGGGCAGCAGCCTGCCGCAATAAGGGCAGGTGCAGGCCCCCGACGAAGAGGACTTTGGCCAGTCCAGCTTGACCTCCTTCGAAGGGGGGGCGTCGTTTTCCGGCTGCGCGGAAGCGGGAGCCTCCTCCGCCCGAGGGGTGGGAGGCGGAGTTTCCGAAAGGGGAGCTTCCGCGGGCTTTTTCTCTTGGGAGCGAAAGCGCTCGGCGGGGGTAAACACGCCCCAGTACATATGGCCAATTTCCTCAAGGCAGGAAGGGCAACGGGCATCGTATTCGATAATAGCGTTCTCAAATTTTTTCACATTTCTTTTAATGAGATGGCTTTCCTGCAGATAAACGTTGCAATTGGGACAAAACATAGATGACCTCCAAAGTCATATCCAATAATATAAAAATATTATATTGAAAAACAGGAAAAGAAAAAAGAGAAAACAGCAAAAATTCCTTATTTTGGAGCATGAAAAAAAGCATGCGGCACATACTATCTCCAGAGTATGACAACGAAAGGAAATCATGCCATGCCCCTGATTTTGCTGGAGGATGTGCATAAGATTTACAATCCCGGCCCGGGGGAAGTGCGTGCGTTGGACGGCGTCAGTCTGGCCATTGAGGCGGGGGAACTGGTGGCTGTGGTGGGCCAAAGCGGGTCGGGAAAATCCACCCTGATGAACTTAATCGGCTGTCTGGATATGCCCACGGCGGGCCGGTACCTGCTGGAAGGGCAGGAGGTCAGCTCCCTGTGCGACGACCAGCTTTCCGTTATTCGAAACCAGAGCATCGGCTTTGTCTTTCAGGGCTTTAATTTAATTCCCAGCCTTACCGCTTTGGAAAACGTGGAGCTTCCCCTGCTGTACCGCGGCATTGGAAAAGAAACCCGCCGCCGCATGGCGCTGGAGGCTCTGCACCGGGTGGGACTTACCGCCCGCAGCCACCACAAGCCCACCCAAATGTCGGGCGGGCAGCAGCAGCGCACCGCCATCGCCCGAGCCATTGCCGCCAAACCTCCCATCATCTTGGCCGACGAGCCCACCGGCAATTTGGACAGCGCCTCGGGCGCCGAAATCATGCGGATTTTAAAGGAGCTCAACCAGGAGGGAAAAACGGTGGTGCTGATTACCCACGACAACGAAATCGCCGCCCAGGCAAGGCGGGTGGTCCGAATTCACGACGGCCGTTTGGTGCAGGACAGCGCCCTGCCCGCCTCCAAAGCACCGTAACCCAAAGGGTCTGCGCCGAATTCGCAGACCTTTGGGTTGCCGAAATTCAGAGGTTGCCCCGCGGAAGGCGCTGTTTACAGCCCGTACAACTCCCGCAGGAACAGGCGGAGGGTTTCTTCGGTCATGGCGCCCGGGTAATATCCTTCCACATTGCCCTGGGCGTCGATGAAAAAGGTGGTGGGGAAGGCGCTGATGCCGTAGGTCATCAGGGCGTCCTGGTCCTCGTCAAACCAGACGGGAAAGGTAAAACCCTCCTCCTCCAGATAGGCCTGGGCTTTTTCCCTGGTTTCGGTGTAGGAGCCGCTGGTTCCCACCATGTCCACCATGAGAAAGCGCAGCACGTCGCTGCCATACTCGGACGCCACCTTGTCAAAATGGGGCATCTCCATCCGGCAGGGAGGGCACCAGCTGGCCCAGAAGTTGAGAACCACCGGCACCGTCCCCAACTGGTCGGAAAGCTTTACCGGGTTGCCTTCGGCATCGTAGGCGGTAAAGTCGGGGGCGGGAATTTTTTCCCGTTCCTCGGGCTGGACGCCTGTTTCCGAAGCGCCGGCGGCTGCTTCTTGTGAGCTGTCGACAGAGTTTTTCTCCTGGGATGGGACGGGCAGCGGAACGGCGGGGGTCACTTTTTGAGAAAGGTACCGGTATCCCAGCACCCCGACAGCCAACACAAGGCAGAAGGCTATGAGCAAATACCAAAATCGTTTCATGATATATCTCCTTTACGGTCCTATCCGAACGAAAGGGAAACCAGAAGCCTATCCAGCCAGCCGCACATCATGGCGATGCCCACCAGCACTAGAAAGGCGCCGCCAATGCGGTGAATGGCGGAAAGGTGGCGCCTGAAAAAGGCAAAGGTGTCGGTGAGCCGCTCCAGCAGAAGGGCGGCCATCACAAAGGGGATTCCCAGCCCCAGGGAAAAGCAGAGCAGCATCAGCACTCCGGCAATAGGATTCCCCATGCCAGCCGCCATCAGCAGGGCGGCGCTGAGGAACACGCCGACGCAGGGGGTCCAGCCCACCGAAAAGATGACGCCAAACAGCACCGAGGAAAAGAAGTTGAGCCCCTTCACGCGTTGGGGATTCATGGAAAAGCCTTTGAACAGCCGGGCGATGGGGGCGGGAATCAGCCCTGCGTAAATCAGCCCCAGCAGGACGGACAATGCCCCCGCCACCTGCATGAGGGTGGTTTTGTGGGTGGAAAGAAACTGCCCGACGGTGCCCGCCGCCGCTCCCATGGCCATAAACATCAGCGTAAAGCCCAACACAAAGCCCAGGGCGTTGCTCAACGCCTTGCGGCGGCCGGAACCCGCCGAAAAATAAGCCACATAAATGGGAAGCATGGGCAACATACAGGGAGAGACAAAGGTGCCCATCCCTTCCAGAAAGACTAGAAGATACTGCATGGCAATCACCCCGTTCTTGTGGTAGGTTTCTTCCATCTATTGGAAGAGTTAGATTACAGTATAGCAACTCGCCGCTTGTTTGGCAACCGTTTTACTCCACTTTCCTAATTATAGGTAATCATAAGCAAAGAAAGGCATGCAGGCTGTCGAAAAAAGCCGTTGCTTTTGGCTTTTCCGGCAGCCTGCATGCGGTTGGACTGTGACAAGCGGAGATAGCGCAAGATTCAACACGGGATGGGGAATTTATGTATCAATCCTTTTTAATTTTAAAAATCATCCGCAGCAACGGGGAGAGAAAGCGCGGGCTTTTGAATACGACGATTTTCATGGGGGGCACCTCCGTTAATCCAGTATGAACTTCTATTAGCCGCGTAGGGTAACGCCGACATAAATGAGGATGATGGCTGCAAAAAACAGAGCCAGTCGCACGGAGCAGACAAGGGCGACCAGCAGACCAAGGCCAAAAGCGGTTAAAAACAGGGTAAGGCCTTCTCGTCCACAGTATCTCCGTCTTCGTCTCATTTTGGCCACATCCTTTTGGAAGCAAGGTCGAAAGGCAGGAAAAACGCCGGTTTCCTGCTATCAGAACGGGTTCGCTCCAGTATACGCAATTTTGGCGGCTGGTGTTACTTTTTCCTGGAGTTTTGGAATAATCTTTGCATTCTCCCCAAAAAGGTGTAGAATAAAGCCAGCCAACGACAAAGGAAGTGGACACATGAACGCGGAAATTTTATGTGTGGGAACCGAACTGCTGCTGGGCGATATCGTCAATACCAACGCTGCCTATCTGGCCCGGGAGCTGGCCGCTCTGGGCATCGGCTGCTACTACCAGAGCGTGGTGGGGGACAACGCCGGGCGCCTGGCCGAAAGCCTGCGCCTTGCCCTTTCCCGGGCGGATATGGTGATTACCACCGGAGGCCTGGGCCCCACTTATGACGACTTGACCAAGGAAACGGTGGCTCAGCACTTTGGGCTTCCCATGGAGCTGCACCAACCTTCCTTGGATAGGATGAAGGAAATTTTGGAAAGAAGGGGCAGGCCCTTTACCAAAAACAACGAAAAGCAGGCCTACTTCCCCAAGGGGGCCCGCATCTTTCCCAACGACCAGGGCACCGCGCCCGGGCTTGCCATCGAGCAGGACGGCAAAATTGTCATCATGCTTCCCGGTCCGCCCAACGAAATGACGGCCATGTTCCAACAGCAGGTGCGCCCCTATCTGGAAAGCCGTTCCGACCGGGTGCTGCGCTCCCACACCATTCACCTCTTCAACATTGGGGAGTCGGCGGTGGAGGATAAGCTCCATCAGAGCATGCTGGACCATCAAAATCCCACCATCGCCCCCTACGCCAAGCTGGGGGAGGTGCAACTGCGGGTGACCGCCGCCGCCGCCAACGAGGAGGAGGCGGAGGCCATGATGAAGCCGGTCATCGACGAAATCTGCGCCCAGTTTGCCGACTATGTGTACGGGGTGGATGTAAAGGATTTGCAGCACGCCGTGGTGGCAAGGCTCGCTCAGCTGGGCAAAACCATTGCGGTGGCGGAAAGCTGCACGGGCGGCATGGTGGCCTCTCGCATTACGGATATTCCGGGGGCTTCCCAGGTGTTTTTGTGCGGCGCCGTCACCTATTCCAACGAGAGCAAAATGGCCATGCTGGGCGTTTCCCCCAGGACCCTGGAGGAGTATGGGGCGGTGTCCCGCCAGTGCGCGCTGGAAATGGCACGGGGCATTCGCGCCGCATCCGGAGCTGACATCGGCCTTTCCACCACCGGCATCGCAGGGCCGGGAGGAGGCACTCCCCAAAAGCCGGTGGGGCTTGTCTATGTGGCGGCGGTGGACGGGGCGGAGGAAAAGGTGCTGGAACTCCACCTTTCCCGGGGATACGACAACCAGCGGGAACTGATTCGCAACTGGGCCAGCATGTACGCCCTCCATCTGGTGCTGGAGCTCTGCAAAAAGGACAAATAGCGGGTACAAACAAAGAAGCGCCCTTTTCAAAGGGCGCTTCTCTTTCGCTTTAACACCATACGGTCACTTTTCGGTATGAACAAGATGACAACATTCCAATGGAACTTTGCCGACGGTGGCAGCGCGTCATGGGGCGGACGTATCGGCGAGCCTTCCAAGGTCGGTGCCGACCACCCGTTCCACCCATGGTTCTTTACTTTGCCGCTTTGGCCGCCGTCTTTTCCAAAAAGCGGGCGGCGTCCACAATCACCCGGGTGTGGGTGCCGGAGCCGATTTCTCCCTTCCGGTCCCGGGCGGTAACCGCAAACTCCACCCGGTTTCCCTCCACACCGGTGACGGTGGCCGTCGCTTCCACCTCCATCCCCACCGGGGTGGCGCTGATGTGGGCAATTTGCAGGCTTATACCCACCGAGGTTTTTCCATCGGGCAGGGCGGGGCGGATGGCCGCGGCGGCGGCGTGTTCCATCAGGGCCGCCATCATGGGGGTGGCGAACACCTCCAGGTCCCCGCTGCCGACGGCGGCAGCCGTGTGTTTTTGCTCCACCGCCAGGGTGGATGTATGGGTCATGCCAACAGTCAGTTGCATAGTCCGGTTCCTTTCCGCGGGTCAGTCAGCCCGCACAACGTCCTCAAAGAGTGCCATTTCGGCCGGGGGAATCAGCTTGTTTTTGTGGAGGCACCCGAAGTACCACCGGCGGTAGGTGCAGGTTTGCCGCAATTCGTCCAGGAAGGCGTCCAACACGTTGAAGTCGTGATGGCGTGGCTGCAGGAATTCCATAATTTTGCGGCTGGGCTGATGGGTGATGATATAATCCACCTTGTTGCCCGCCTTGGCCAGGTTCTGACGGGCATGGTCCATCTCCTCGGAGGAGGGGAGTTCCCACTGGGCCCAAGGGGTCAGCACATCCGAGTCCGACTGACGGGTGCCCCCGCCGAAGGCAAAGACGGTTTTGCCCTCGATGTTGTAGATTTCCCCCCGCATCAGCTGCCGCAGCCGCCCCGAAATTTCCCGAACTTTGCCGCCGTTCCACTCCACCACGGGGTAGCTGTTGAGGAGCTCGATGTTGTCGTTGGGGCCTTCCACAAACAACACGTGGTACTTGCGCTTGCCAATCCACTTAAGGATGCGTTTTTCTTTGGGGGAGCCGTCCCACACAAAGCCAAAGTCTCCGCAGACAATGAGAACATCGTTTTTTCGCAGGGCCCGCATGGACTTGCTTTTAAAGCGGGTTAAATCCCTGTGCATATCTCCGGTTATGTAAATCAAAATGCCCGCTCCCTTCGCGGAAAATTCGTAAGGATTCACGCTCGACCATATTTGATTGGCAGGGCGATTTCTGATATACTATGTATCGACCAATACAATTTCTACTATAACCGAACGGGGGGAGAAAGTCAAAATGAAAAGACTGCTTGCAGTGATGGTGATGGTTCTTTTATTGGCATGTTCGGCTTTGCCGGTTTACGCCGCACCCAATCACCAGCCGGACTTTGAACCCTCCAGCGAGTTTATCTACCTTTACAACATGGACACCAAAGAGGTCATCTACGAGAAGAATGCGGACAAGCCGGCCTATCCCGCCTCGTTGGTGAAGATTATGACCTGCATTTTGGCGCTGGAAAACACGCCGGATTTGGGGGTGCCGGTGGTGTATCCCAACTATGTGCAGGATTACCTTTACAACTACGCCCGCAATTACGGCAGCGTCAGTTTGGCGGGGATGTACGCCGGCGAGCAAATGCCCATGAAGGATTTGCTCTACGGCATGATGCTCCCCTCCGGCAACGAGGCCGCCATGATTGTGGCCAACCATGTGGCGGGGGGAGGCAACGACCCGTCCAACCAAGCCCGGTTTGTGGAGATGATGAACAAGCGGGCCAAGGAACTGGGGGCGACCCACACCCACTTTGTCAACGCCAACGGCCTGTTTGACGCCGAGCAGGTGACCACCGCCGAGGATATGGCCATTATCACCCGCCACGCCCTGAGTCTTCCGGGATTTATGGAAATTGTGTCCACCGCCCATTACACGGCGGCCCCCACCAACAAAAACCCGGACGGCCTGGACTGGCCCACCACCATTCAGATGCAGGTGCCCACCAGCTCCTACTACTATCCCTATCTCAAGGGAGTCAAAAGCGGCACCTTGCCTCAGGCGGGGCGGTGCTTGATTTCCACCGCCACCAAGGACGGCTTTACCTACCTGCTGGTCACCATGGGGGCTCCCTACCTGGATGCCAGCGGCAAGATACTGGAAGGCCGTGCCGATTATGAGGACCACCGCAAAATCTACGATTGGGTCTTTGACTCCTTTAAGGTCAAAATGCTGGTGGCCAAAAACCGGGCGCTCACGGAAGTTCCCCTGCGGCTCAACACCGAAAAGGACCACATTCAGCTGGTCACCGCCGACAACTTCACCTATTTGGTGCCCAAGGATTTGGACCCGGTTACCGGCGTGGTGCTGAATTTTGAGGTGCCGGAGTCGGTGGACGCCCCCGTCACCAAGGGGGACGCCATCGGCTGGGTCAGCGTGGTGCTCTACAACGAGGAAGTGGGCAGGGTGCAGCTTCTGGCCGCCGAAACGGTGGAAGCTTCGCAAATCCTGGTGCTTTTGGAACAGGTCAAGGCGGTGGTGGCCTCCTTCTGGTTTAAGTTTGCCGTCATCTTTGTGGTGCTGCTGATTATTCTCTACATTATTTTGATGATTGTCCGCAACCGCAACCGCCGCAACCGCAGAAGCTACTACAAGCCCAGAAGAAGGATTTAACAAGGAGGCAACCTCATTTTGAATTTGGAAATATTGGCGCCGGCCGGCGGCCCGGAAAGTCTTACCGCGGCAGTCCGAAGCGGCGCCGATGCCGTTTATTTGGGCGCGGCCGGGCTGCTCAACGCAAGGCGCAGCGCCCAGGGCTTTGATGCGGCACAGTTGGAACAGGCGGTCAAATACTGCCACGGCAGGGGAGTCAAGGTGTATCTTACCCTCAACACGCTGGTCCGCCAGGAAGAGGAAAGCCTGCTCCTCGGCGCGCTGGAAACCGCCTGCGCCCTTGGGGTGGACGCCGTGCTGGTCCAGGATTTGGCGGTGGCCGCCTCCATCAAAGCCGGATGTCCGCAGCTTCCCCTCCACGCCTCCACCCAGATGAGCGTCACAGGGGTGGCGGGCGCCAAACTGTTGGAGGAAATGGGCTTTGACCGGGTGGTTTTGGCCCGGGAGCTGACGTTGGAAGAAATCGCCGCCATCCGCCGGGAAACCTCCCTGGAGCTGGAGGTGTTTGTCCACGGGGCCCTGTGCATGAGCGTT
>JAKPGH010000184.1 GCA_029550985.1 Bacillota bacterium | reverse complement strand
TTTTCAGCTCGTGGGAGACGTTGGCCACAAAGGAGCGCCGGGTGGTTTCGGTGGTGGCCAGGGAGGACGCCATGTTGTTAAACGCCATGGCCAACTGCCCCAGCTCGTCAAACCCCGACACCTGTACCCGCTTGGTAAAGTCCCCCTGGGAAAAGCTTTGGGTGGCGTAGAGCATCTCTTTGAGGGGCTTGACCAGGTTGGAGGTGATGAAGTAGATGAGCACAAAGGAAATAAACAGCACCACCACGGCACTGATGAGGAACATCTGAGCCAATTCAATCAAAAACTCTGTGAGGCTGCTGGCGTTGGAGGCGGCAAACAGAACCCCCACCGGCTGTCCCCGGCCGATGACGGGAACTCCCACCACATAGTAGGCTTCGGGGAAAAAGCCCCCCAGCGTTCCGGTGTCGGAATACTTTCCCGTCAGGGCGCGGTTGATGATGTCCTGACTGATGACGGTCCCTTCCGCCTTTTCCGTTTGGGCGCCGGCGGAATAGAGCAGCACTCCCTCGGTGTTGCAGAGGAAAATTTCCGCATCCACCGAAAAGGACAGCACCGAATAGGCGGTGTCAATCACCGGAATGTCAATGAGGCCGAAGTCGTTGGCTTCGTAATTGCGGGCGGTGGTGGCGGCGGCAAAGTTGGCGTTCCGCTCCAGCATGGCGTAGTGCTGGTTTTGGAAGTATTGGGCGGCAAAAACCAACAGCACCGCCCCCAGCACAAGGATGCTCAGGACGATGCAAAGGGCAAAGATGGAAAAGTACTTCCGAAATAAGCTGCTTCGTTTCAATGGCCGTCTACTCTTTCACTTCAAATTTGTAGCCTACGCCCCAAACGGTTTTCAGGGTCCACTTGTCCGAAACGCCCTCCAGCTTTTCCCGCAGGCGCTTGATGTGGACGTCCACCGTGCGGCTGTCGCCGTAATACTCAAAGCCCCAAACCTCGTCCAACAGCTGGTCCCGGGTGTAAACCCGGTTGGGGTTGCTGGCCAGGTGATACAAAAGCTCCAGTTCCTTGGGAGGGGTGTCCACCACCTTGCCATCCACCTTCAGCTCGTACTTGGTCATGTTGACCACCAGTTTGTCGTAGCTGACCTCTTTGTTGTCGGAAATATCGCTGGCTTTGCCGGTGCGGCGCAGCACAGCCTTGATGCGGGCCACAATTTCCTTAGAGTCGAAGGGCTTGACCACATAATCGTCGGCTCCCAGCTCCAGGCCCAGCACTTTATCGAAGGTTTCCCCCTTGGCGGTGAGCATGATGATGGGGCAGTTGGACTTTTTGCGAATTTCCCGCAGCACCTGCCAGCCGTCCAGCTTGGGCATCATAATATCCAAAAGCACCAAATCGGGATTTTCCGGCCCGAACTTCATCAGGGCCTCTTCCCCATCGAACGCCATGACCACGGCATAGCCTTCCTTTTCCAGATAAAGGCGCAATAACTCCGCTATGTTCTTATCGTCGTCCGCAACCAGAATTTTTCTCTTGGTCATTTTTTATCCTCCATTGCAGTTACTATCTCAAAACCCATGCGCGTGGCTGTTGCAAATACGCATATCTCTCATTCTCTGTTACCATTATAGCCCATTTCATTTTTTATTGATGAATTTTTTCTGAAAATTTCCAATTTTCTTTGAAAAAGCTTGCATTCCGCGCTATACTAGCATAGGTGACAAGCAGCCATATGAGGTTGGAACTCATTTGATTGAAGCAGAACCTTCTGCTGACCAGTATAACAACAATTCAGGAGCAAAAAACAATGAAACTTGGAATGGTCGGACTGCCCAACGTGGGCAAAAGCACTTTGTTCAATGCGATTACCAACGCCGGCGCTCAAAGCGCCAACTACCCTTTCTGCACCATTGAACCCAACGTGGGAATCGTCTCGGTTCCCGACCCCAGGCTGGATTCTTTGGCCGAAATGTATCAGCCCGACAAAGTCACGCCCGCCACTTTGGAATTTGTGGACATTGCAGGCCTGGTAAAGGGCGCCTCCAAAGGGGAAGGGCTGGGCAATAAATTCCTCAGCAACATTCGGGAAGTGGACGCCATTGTCCATGTGGTGCGCTGCTTTGAGGACGGGGAAATTATCCATGTGGACGGGGAAATCGGCCCCAAACGGGATATCGAAACCATCAACCTGGAACTGGTCTTCGCCGATTTGGATATTGTGGAGCGGCGGCTTGACCGGGTCAGCAAGGCGGCCAAGGGGGATAAGAAGCTGCTGCCGGAGGTGGAGATGCTCCAGCGGCTGAAAAGCTGGCTGGAGGAGGGCAACTCCGCCCGGGCTTTTGAATGCTCCGCCGAGGAAAAGGAAATGCTCAAAAGCGTCCCTCTGCTTTCCGCCAAGCCGGTGATTTACGCCGCCAACCTTTCGGAGCAGGACTTCAAGCAGCCTTTGGACACCCACCCCTACTACGCCCAGGTGGCGGAAATCGCCGCCGCCG
>JAKPGH010000181.1 GCA_029550985.1 Bacillota bacterium | reverse complement strand
CCGGTCCCACCGGCGACACCGGTCCCACCGGCGATACCGGCCCTACGGGTGATATCGGTCCTACCGGCGACACTGGTCCTACGGGTGACACCGGTCCTACCGGCGACACTGGTCCCACCGGCGATACCGGCCCTACGGGTGATATCGGTCCTACCGGCGACACTGGTCCTACGGGTGACACCGGTCCTACCGGCGACACTGGTCCTACCGGCGACACTGGTCCTACCGGCGATACTGGTCCTACCGGCGATACTGGTCCTACCGGCGACACTGGTCCGACAGGTGACACTGGTCCTACGGGTGATACTGGTCCTACCGGCGACACCGGTCCTGAAGGCCCGCCCAATGGATTGGCTGCCTTTGGTGGACTGTTCAACACGGCCCCTGGAACCATTACCATCCCAATTATTGGCGGAACTGAGACGGTGACCTTCAACGACACCTACCCGTCCCTGGATGTCACCTATTCTCCCGCCAACAGCATTACCATTAACACCACCGGCATTTACGAAATCAACTACTTCCTCAATGCCACAGCCAACGCAGCTGTCCTGACCACGTATGCCGTTCGCAATGGTGGCGCAGTCATTCCCGAAACGGAAGTGTCCTCCTTGCTGTCCGTTGGTACAAACTTCATCTACTCCGGCACCACCATTGTCAACCTGACGGCAGGGAGTGTCCTGACCATGACGGTATCCGCTCTGTTGGGCTTGACTCTGACACTGGCCGACGGCACCAATGCCAGCCTGATTGTCAAACGGCTCGACTAACCTTGCTACAACCAAGAGAAGGGGCATTCCGCCCCTTCTCTTTTTGCTTTTCTGTCGACCGTCACCTTCTGTTTCTTCCCCGCATAAGAATGGGTAAGCGCTCGAAACTGGTAAGAGTTTGCAAATACGGTAAAGGGAGATACGCGTATGGGCCCAAATTACGACCAATACGGCCATTACTGTGACCCGAGAGAATATCCTCCGGAGAGAGACTATCCATATCCCGGCGGGCAGGAATGGGGCTGCCACCGGGAATACGACTGCGACCCACCCTATCATTGCGATTGGGGATATCACTGCCATCCATGCTATGACTGCGACCCAGGATACGCCCCTGACATATGCCCCGACGGCGGGGGAGACCGCCATTCCCAAACTTACGGCTCCATGCGCGGCCCTGGGTGGGACCACTCCAACGACGATTTTCCCCACGGCTGCGACTGCGAGTGCCATTGCAGCTCTGAATGCCAATGCCCCTGCGTAGAAGAATACCCGAAAAATTGGAAAGGGCCGAAGGGCCGCTCCGGCTCAAGAAGCCCCAAAGTTATTGCCGGCCCTACCGGTCCCACCGGCCCGACAGGGCCGAGAGGTCCCATGGGGCCCAGAGGTCCGGTTGGCTTTCCTGGTCCGAGAGGCCCTGTCGGTTTGACGGGTCCTAGAGGACCAAGGGGCCCTATGGGTGCCCCCGGTCCCAGAGGCCCAACCGGACCCGCCGGCGATATGGGTCCCACAGGGCCTACCGGCCCGACCGGTCCTGCCGGTCCCACGGGCCCCACCGGCGATACTGGCCCCACCGGTCCCATTGGCCCCGGAGGCACAACCGTCTATTTGGCAACGGACCAGACTGTGACCAACGGCGGGTGGCTTGGAGCGGGAACCTTGACTTCATCCTTTGCCACCAGCAGCGTCGCCGTCCCGCTGGGTGCCGTGCTCACTCGGCTGGTTCTGAACATTCGGGACAACGTTCTGCCGGAAGGAGCCTTCGTTACGGCAACGGTTTTCGCCAGTGCCTGCGGTTTTGCCCAGCCGGTGAATACGGGGCTTTCCGTGACCCTGACTGGCCCCAGCAATGAAGCTTTTCCCAACTGCATGGGCATCGCCACGGGAACGGCGGTGATCCCCCAGGGGGCTCTGCTGGCGGTGCAGCTGACCATTAGCCCCGAGATCCTGGAATTGCGGCGCGGCATTGCGGTTACTCTGTTATTCGCTACTTAGAAAAACATTTGTCGGAAGAAGAGGCTTTCCGCCTCTTCTTTTTTATTTTCAATGAATCATGGAAAGACTACATAAAAAGCAAGGGGTTCTTCGGTGCAGTTTATCCTTGCATTTAATGGGAATTCTTGATAATATGGCAATTAGAAGTTAAATATTTAACCAAAGGAGCTGGTAACATGGCAATGGTAAACACCACCCAAATGTTCAAGGACGCCTATGCGGGCGGCTACGCCATCGGAGCTTTCAACGTCAACAATATGGAGATTATTCAGGGCATTACCGAGGCTGCCAAGGAACTCAACGCCCCCCTGATTCTTCAGGTAAGCGCCGGCGCCCGGAAATATGCCAACCATACCTACCTGATGAAGCTGATTGAGGCTGCGGTCATCGAGACCGGGCTTCCCATTGCTGTTCATCTGGACCATGGCGACAGCTTTGAGCTCTGCAAAAGCTGCATCGACGGCGGCTTTACCTCCGTCATGATTGACGGATCTCACCTTTCCTTTGAGGACAACATCAAGCTGACCAGACAGGTGGTGGAGTACGCTCATCCCAGAGGGGTCACGGTAGAGGGTGAGCTGGGCCGCCTGGCCGGTATCGAGGACGACGTCAACGTCTCCGCCGAGGACGCTTCCTACACCCGTCCCGAGGAAGTGGAGGAATTTGTCGAGCGCACCGGAGTGGACAGCCTTGCCATTGCCATTGGCACAAGCCACGGCGCCTACAAGTTTAAGCCCGGCCAAAAGCCCCAGCTGCGCTTTGACATTCTGGAAGAAGTGGGAAGACGCCTGCCCGGATTCCCCATCGTGCTCCACGGAGCCTCCTCGGTGGTTCCCGAGTTTGTGGACATGATCAACCAGTACGGCGGCAAGATGGACCACGCCATCGGCATTCCCGAAGAGATGCTGCGCAAGGCTGCCAGCATGGCGGTCTGCAAAATCAACATCGACTCCGACCTGCGCCTGGCCATGACCGCCGCCGTCCGCAAGCACCTGTTCGAGAATCCCTCCCACTTCGACCCTCGTCAGTACCTGACTCCCGCCCGCGAAGCCATCAAGCAGATGGTCGCCCACAAAATCAAGAACGTGCTGGGCTGCGACGGCAAAGCAAGATAAATTTTCCCGCTATGTGACAATCAAAACACGCCCGCTTCCTCAACTGAGAAGCGGGCGTTTTTGTTGGCTCCGGCCTTCTTCCTTTGTGGGGAGAATGATCCGGAGCTTTTTTCCACATTAATAAGACGGTTTGTTGACACAGATGCCTTGTAGAAGCATTTGGATATGTTCCCGCACCTGCGCCTTCAAATCAAAGTCGGGGGTAGCGGACCCACCACTCGTAACAGACGCCGCGAATGGACATCACAACATGCCGGGTAAGCTCCTGCGCCGACAGTGGATTTTAGAGAAGAGAATTTAAATTGTCTGCAAGCGGCCGGCCAAAACAACGTGCTGAAGGGATAGGTCCTTTTGCAGCACCAGAAGATCCGCCTGCTTCCCGGTGGAAAGGGAGCCGACGACATGGTCCAGGCCCACCGACCGGGCGGGATTGATGGTGGCCGCCTTCAATGCCGCCTCCAGGGGGATGCCGAATGCGACGGCTCTTCGCAGGCAGTCGGTCAAAACAGTGATGCTGCCGGCCAGAGAACCCGATGCAATGGTGGCGCAGCCGCCGGCCACCGTCACCGTCTGGCCGCCCAGGTCATACTGCCCGTCGGGCATGCCGCAGGCGCGCATGGCGTCGCTGACGAGGCACACCCGGTCCTCGCCAAACAGCTGGAACACCGCCTGCACCGCCGCCGGATGGACGTGGACGCCGTCGCAAATCAGTTCCACATAGGCATCGGTGCCAACGGCGGCCCCCACAATCCCGGGGTCTCTGTGGTGGAAAGGGGACATGCCGTTAAACAGGTGGGTCACATGGTTGGCGCCCCGCTCAAAGGCCTGACGTGCCGTCTGATAGCCCGCGGAGGAGTGGGCGAGGGAGACGCTGCACATTTTGCTGGCCGCCTCCACAAACTCAAGTCCCCCCGGCGCCTCGGGCGCCACCGCCACCGTGCGGATGCTATCCCCGCTATCGGCGTTTAGGCGGCGAAACATCTTGATGTCGGGCGGAATGATGTACTCGGGATTTTGGGCGCCCCGCTTATCCAGGTTAAAAAAGGGTCCTTCCATATTGATGCCTCGCAGAACCGCCATGCCGGGGGAAACCCGCCCCACCAAAGGCCGGGCGGTGCGGAAAATGTGGGATAGGCGCTCTTCCGGCAAAGCCATGGAGGTGCCCAAAAAACTGGTGACGCCCTGGGAGAGAAGATAACGGGCCATGGTTTGAATGGAAGCTTCCTCACCGTCGCTGAAATCGGCGCCCATAGCTCCATGGATATGAATGTCCACAAGGCCGGGCACCACATAGCAGCCTGTGGCGTCCAGAACTTCCTGCCCGCCGGCTTTGATTCCGGGGCCGATGGCTGCGATTTTATCCCCCTGAATTTCCAAATCCAGGGCGCGGAAGGTGCCGTCTTCGCAGAACAGTGTGCCGTTTTGAATCAGCATAAGATTTCCTCCTCCGTCAATTGAGAGGGTCGTCCACATAGTAGGCGGCCTTGAATTTGAATTTGTCCCCGCGGACCACCGTGCGGTGGATGATAATCAGCGACTCCCGCTCGTGGCAGAAACGCTCGCAAAGCATACAGGGGATGTGGGGAGGAATCTGCAACAGCATCCGCTCCTTGTTGTTGGGGAGTAAGGGGGAGAGGACTTCGCTGGCGTCGGTGATTTCCATGTTATAATAGGTTTCCAGATAGGAGTAAAGGGAACCGTCCCGGAGAATGTCGGTGTCGATGGTCATAAAGCGGCTTTGGGGAAAATAACTGGTTTCAATCATCAGGGGATAGGTTTCGGCCGAACGCAGCCGGACCAGCTTGTGCCATTTGGTGTTGGGAGGAGATTTTTGCCGGGGAAGATCGATGGAATCCAAATACTTGTCCGTATCGATGAGCTCGTAGTCCAAGATCTGGTTTTTGATGAGGATATGCTGGGCTTTGAGGCTGCCGGCAAAGGAGTGGAACTTGGTCAGCTTTTGCTCGAACACCTTGGCTTTGACAAAGTTTCCGTTGCCGTGGACTTTGACAATATAGCCGTCCCGGCTCAGCTCGTCCAGAGCGTGGCGGAGGGTGGAACGGCTTACGTGGTACATCTCGCACAACACCCGTTCGGCCGGCAGCGCCGAGTTTTCCGAGTAAGTGCCGTTTTTGATCTTTTCGCAGATATCGCGGTAGACTTCC
>JAKPGH010000180.1 GCA_029550985.1 Bacillota bacterium | reverse complement strand
AAGTAATTCTGAGTCGATGGTAACATGGTATTGAGCCATTGCAAGGTCACCTCCGGTTTTGGTTTGTTTTGGTCACTTACCATTCTAAACCAGGGGCCTTGTCTTGGCTCTTCATTTTACACAATTATATGGACTTAACTCCTAATCTGTGTCATTGCTTCTGATTGCACGAATGCCACAGCCTCTAAGCCATGTTGGGTAATTGCCATACCAGCGAGTTATGACTGGGCAGTTGAAACTTTTTGGTGTTTCCCGCAGTCCATAACAGCACGGCTTTATAGGGCGGTGGCGAGCTAAAACATCGCCACCGCCTTCCAAATTCTATGCGCTGCGTCATCCTGGCCAAAAGGGTAGAAATCTGCTTAAGCTGCAAAAGGAGTATGCTCAATGTTGCAATTTGTGTTAAAGCGCATCGTTATAACAATTCCGGTGCTGTTGGGAGTAACCCTCATCATTTTTACCATGATGTATTTTACCGAAGGTGATCCCGCCCGCATGATTCTGGGTGACGACGCGCTCCCGGAAGATGTGGAACAACTTCGCGAAGAAATGGGCCTCAACGACCCGTTTTTTGAGCAATACATTCGTTACCTGGGCAATGCCGTTCGAGGGGACCTCGGCATTTCCTATACCACCAAAGTACCCGTCACCACCGAAATTATGGCACGGCTTCCCGTTACCTTTAAACTGGCGGTTTTCTCCACCTTGTTCGCCATCTGTGTCGGCATTCCGGCGGGAATTATTTCGGCGGTGAGACAGTATTCCATTTTGGACAATATCACCACGGTTCTCGCCCTGGTGGGTATCACCATGCCCAACTTCTGGCTAGCTCTGATGCTGACCCTGTTCTTCTCGGTCTATCTGGGCTGGCTGCCCGCTTCGGGCCTTTACGGACCCCAATACTATATTATGCCGGTTCTCAGCATCAGCGTTCTTTCGGTGGCCACCATTACCCGTATGACCCGCTCCAGCATACTGGAAGTCATCCGGCAGGATTATATCCGCACGGCCCGCGCCAAAGGCCAGAGCGAAATCAAAATCATCTTTAAGCATGCCCTGAAAAACGCTCTCATTCCCATTATTACCGTTATCGGTATTCAATTCGCCACCATCCTGGGCGGTGCCGTGGTCAACGAACAGGTCTTCGCCATCCCCGGTCTCGGCAAACTGATGGTGGACGGCATTAAGGCGAGAAACTATCCCATCGTGCAGGGGGGCGTTTTGGTCATCGCCATCATGTTCTCCATTCTGAATCTCCTCATCGACCTACTGTACGCTTTTGTAGACCCCCGCATCAAAACCCAATACCAGAGAGCTTCCAAAAAATCCAAAGAAAAAGTGGCGGCAGCAGGTAAGGGGGTATCGCAATGACTGTGACAACAAAAGCCGGTCAGCCCAAGAAAAGGCGGGGTCAGGGCAAAGATATCTGGCGCCGGCTCTGCAAGAACCGACTGGCCGTCTTTGGAATGATTATATTGGCGGGTTTGGTGCTGTTGGCCATCTTTGCCGACGTTGTTGCTCCTTACCCCTACGACCTGCAAAACTACAGTGAAGCGTTTGAGTTCCCCTCCTGGCGGCATCCGTTTGGTACCGACAACTATGGACGGGACATTCTCTCTCGCGTCATTTACGGTGCCCGCATCTCCCTGCAAATTGGCTTCATTTCCCTGTCCGGCGGTGCGCTGATGGGCTGTATTTTGGGAGCGGTGGCAGGATTCTTCGGCGGATGGCTGGATACCGTCATCATGCGGTTTACCGACATCCTCATGTCCATTCCCAAAACCATCCTGGCCATTGCCATCGCCACCACGCTGGGTCCGGG
>JAKPGH010000125.1 GCA_029550985.1 Bacillota bacterium | reverse complement strand
ATATGCCCCGCCTTAATCAGAGGCGCCATAAAGCGGAAGAAGAAGGTGAGCAGCAGGGTGCGGATATGGCAGCCGTCCACGTCGGCATCGGCCATGATGATGACCTTGCCGTACCGCAGTTTGGTAATGTCAAATTCCTCGCCCATGCCGCAGCCCAGCGCGGTGATGACGGGGCTTAGCTTATCGTTGCCGTACACTTTATCCAGCCTGGTCTTTTCTACGTTGAGCATCTTGCCCCACAGAGGGAGAATGGCCTGGAAGGTCCGGTCCCGGCCCTGCTTGGCGGAACCGCCGGCGGAATCTCCCTCTACGATATAAATTTCGGTGGTGACGTTGTCCCGGTTGATGCAGTCGGCCAGTTTGCCGGGCAGGGAGGCGCTTTCCAGCGCCGATTTCCTCCGGGTAAGCTCTCTTGCCTTGCGGGCCGCTTCCCGGGCTCTGGCGGCCCCCAGCGCTTTATCCAGAATGGCCCGGGCCACCGCCGGATTTTCCTCAAAGTAGGTGGACAGCTTTTCGCTGACCAGTTGGTCCACCAGGGTGCGCATTTCGGTGTTGCCCAGTTTTGCCTTGGTCTGGCCTTCGAACTGGGCCTCCATCAGTTTGACCGACACAATGGCCGTCAAGCCCTCCCGGACGTCCTCGCCGGTCAGGTTGGCGTCCTTTTCCTTGAGGATGTTGTTCTTCCGGGCGTAGTCGTTCATCACCCGGGTCAGGGCGTTTTTAAAGCCGATTTCGTGGGTGCCCCCCTCGCCGGTGTGGATGTTGTTGGCAAAGGAAAGCAGAAGGGTGTTGTAGCTGTCGTTGTACTGCAGCGCCACCTCCGCTGAGGAGGTTCCCTGCTTGGCGGAAAGGTAAATGACATCCTGGTGAATCTTTTCCTTGTTGCGGTTGAGGTGCTCCACAAAGGAGATGATGCCGCCTTCGTATTTGAGGTTGGTGGCGACGGGCTCCTCGCCCCGCAGGTCGGCAATGGTGATGGAAATGCCCGCGTTGAGGAAAGCCTGCTCCCGCAGCCTGTCCAGCAAAGTGTTGTAGTCAAAGTGGGTGTCTTCAAAAATTTCGGGGTCCGGCTTAAAGGCAATGCGGGTGCCCCGCTCCTCGTCGCAGGGGGAGGTCTCCACCTCGGTGACCGGAACGCCCCGTTCAAACCGTTGGTAGAAGCGCTGATGGCCGTTGCAGACCTCCACTTCCAGCCACTCGCTTAGGGCGTTGACCACCGAAGCGCCCACGCCGTGAAGGCCGCCGGACACGTTGTATCCTCCGCCGCCGAACTTTCCGCCGGCGTGGAGGACGGTAAAGACCACGGTAAGGGTGGAAATACCCTGGGTAGGGTGAATTCCGGTGGGTATTCCGCGCCCGTTATCGGATACTTTGATGATATCCCCCGGCAAAATCTGCACGTCGATGTGGGTGCAGAACCCTGCCAGGGCTTCATCGATGGAGTTGTCTACGATTTCGTAAACAAGGTGATGCAGTCCCCGGGGGCCGGTGGTGCCGATATACATGCCGGGCCGCTTGCGAACAGCCTCCAGACCCTCGAGAACCTGAATATTGTTTTCGTTATACTGATCTAACTTATTTTCCATTTCGGGGTTATTTTGCATTGGATTCTCCATTCCTTCCCGATTCTAATGATACTGCAGCCTTTGGCCAGAATTTGCATCGTCTAAGAATCTTCTGCAAGTTCTCGCAAAAAGCCCACCCTCTTTTTCAAGGTGGCGGCGGCAATTTGAGAAAGGTAAACCCTGGTGCCGTTCTTCTCCTGACAAACTACAAAGCTCTTCGGCATTTCCGAGGACACCTCCACCACATGGCCTTTTTTCTGGGCTTCCCGCAAAAACTGCCGGGTCAGCCGGGAGGTGGAGGTGTTGTCCAAATCAAAGATCCCAATGATATCCTGGGTGTGGATGACGGTAGTTTGTCCCAAAAACAAATACACCTTGTCCGCTCCTTTAGCATCAATCGCTGCTTACAACCATACCACCAGAAACATAAAACACTTTGCCGCCGTTGAGGGAGGCAATCATATCGTCGTCGCAGCAGGTGATAAACACCTGCCGACCCACCAGGTGATTGAGCAGGTAATTTCGTCTTCCTTCGTCCAGTTCGCTCATGACGTCGTCCAGCAGCACCACGGGAGGTTCCTTCATGCCCTCCTCCAAAATACGGCACTCCGCCAGCTTCAGGGCCAGGACGCAGCTTCTCTGCTGCCCCTGGGAGCCAAAGGAGCGGGCGGATTTTCCGTTTACCTCAATTTCCAAATCGTCCCGGTGGGGACCGATATGGGTTTTTGCCATCTTAATGTCCTGTTCCCTGGACTGACGCACCGCCGCATCCACCAAAGCGGTCACTTCAGCCCGCTCCGCCTTGTCCGGTATGGGGCCACAGCTGGACAGATAGCGGACCGAAAAGCTCTCCCGACCACCCGAAATGCCGTCGTACACTTCGGCGGCGTAGGCCGCCAGCTTTTGGGTGTACCGCATCCGCATCCAGGTGATGTACCCAGCGTACTACACAAGGCTTGCGTCCCAAACTTCCAGCATGTCGATGAGCTGGTAGTTGAGCTGGGCGTCCTTAAGCACGACGGCCCGCTGCCTTAAAATCCGCTCGTAGGAATCCAGCACCTTTTCGTATTTGGGGTAAGCCTGGCACAGGGAGGTGTCCAGCAGGCTGCGCCGTTTTTGCGGCTCCTTTTTGATAAGGTCCAGGTGGTCGGGGGAAAAGACGACGGCGCAAAACCGCCCCGAAAGCAGGGAACGGCGCTCCAGCTTGATGCCGTTGAGGTTCACCTGTTTTTTGTCGCTTTCCGCCCCAAAGGCCAGCTCCGCCGTCTGGCTTCTGCCTTCGGCGAAGAAG
>JAKPGH010000123.1 GCA_029550985.1 Bacillota bacterium | reverse complement strand
AAGGATTTCTCATGAAAGTAAAAGTGCTGTCTCTTTTGATGTTGTTGGTGTTTGTGGCTGCCGGCTGCGGCGGCAAGGAGAATAAAACTCTGGACGTAAGCCCCGCCGAGCTGGCCGAGGACATTCTGGAGCAGGTGGACTTTGAGGCTGATTTGGTGCCCATCGCCCCCGAAGCGGTGGAAAACTGGTACTTCTTGAACGACGCCGTCACCGAATACGCCATTTATATCAACGGGGACGTGGTTCCCGCCGAAGAGATTGCCGTGCTCAAGGCGAAAAGCGCCGACGACGCGGCTCAACTGGAAGCCATTCTGGACCAGCGGCTGGACAACTTGAAAACTTCCTTTGAAAACTATCAGCCCATGGAGCTGACCAAAATCAACAATCCCGTTCGGGTCACCAAGGGCAACGTAGCCGTTCTGGTTCTCACCGACGATCCCGACGCCCAAAAGAAAGTAGAGGACCTGCTGAAGTAATCGCAGCATCCTTTGGGCGCAACTAAGGAGGAACCCATGGTTGGTGAAAGCATCGCCATTTTAATTGTGCTGGGTGTGGCTGCCGCCATGGCCCTGCGGTCCGGCCGCCGGGCAGTGGTTCAAATGACCCTGCCCTTCTGCACCGTTCCCTTTGCCTACCTGATTGGAGAAACCTTCCTTTCCCCATATAGGTCAGCGTTCGGCCTGCCTTTGCAAACGTTGCGAGTGGTCATCGTTCTGATTGGCGCCCTGGCAGGTATTGTTCTGGCTTTTTGGGTGGCAAGGGCTATCGCCTCCTACGTTAAAAACTCCAGAAAGCTTTACACCCCTTTTGCCCTGTTGTTTGTGGTTGCCATGGCCGTCACCTACTGCATTCGGCTGATGAGGTAGCATTTCAGGCCGCCGCCCACTCAACCGACGGACAGTCAGGGCAAGCAGTCGGTGTGTTGGTAGCACGACTTGCCGAAAAGACTGGGCGCACACAGTGCGCCCTTGTTTTGCATGGGAGGGAATGACGTGCAGCTCACCATAGACGGGCTGGTGCTCCGGAATCAATCGGTGGGACAGAACCGGTTGCTCACCCTGCTCACCGCGCAGCACGGCGTGCTCTCCGCCTATGTCAACCAGGGCGGAACCATGCGCAGCAAGCTGTCCGCTTCCACTGAGGTGCTCTGCTACTCCCGCTTCGTGCTCTTTAAGGGCAGGAGCGGCTACGTGGTGGACAAAGGCGACAGCAACCGCATCTTCTTCGGCCTGCGGCAGGATTGGGACAAGCTCTGCCTTGCCTCCTATTTCGCCCAGCTGGCCTCCGAGCTCTGCCCCTTTGACGAGCCGGCCCCCGAGCCCCTGCGGCTGCTGCTCAACACCCTGCACTTTCTGGAAAAGGGCAGCCGGGACATGCGGCTGCTCAAGGCACTGTTCGAGCTGCGTCTGCTCACCCTCACCGGCTTTATGCCCGACCTGGTGGGCTGCCGCTGCTGCTCCGCATACGAAAAGCCGGAGATGCTCTTTTTTCCCGCCGAGGGGGACCTGTGCTGCGCCCAATGCGCCGGGGAAACCTCCGCCGCGGGAGGGGTGAAGCTTTCCCCCGGCGTTCTCGCCGCTATGCGGCACATCATCTACTCCGACCCCGAAAAGCTCTTCTCCTTCACCTTGGGGGAGGACAGCTTAAACGCTCTGTATCAAGTCAGCGAACAATATCTGCTAACCCAGGTGGAAAAGAGTTTTTCCGCCCTGGAACTGTATCACTCCTGCAGGATTCCCCAGCCGTGGGAGCCTGCCAATACCGATAAAGCGAGAACCGAAGATGAACCGAAACAAACATGAAAAGACTCTGGAACTGGATAAAATTTTAGCCCTTTTGGCGGAGCACACGGGATGCTCCGGCACCCGGGAGCTGATTGACGCCATGACGCCGGCCCCCGACATAGCCTCCGCTCGCCGCTCCCTTTCTCGCACGGTGGACGCCCATTCCCTTTCCAGCCGGTTTGGCACGCCGTCCATTTCCGGGCTGGCACCCTGTGTGGAGCTGCTGGAGCGGGCCAAAGTGGGGGCCACCCTTTCCATGCGGGAACTGTTGGAAATCGGCGCCTTGCTGCGCACCGCCCGCAACCTCCTCACCTGGAGAAGGCAGGCGGCGGGTGAAGAAACCGCCCTGGACCAGCTCTTTGCCCAGCTGGTCACCGACAAGGCTTTGGAGGACGACCTTTCCAACGCCATCTTGTCGGAGGAGGAAATGAGCGACCACGCTTCCCCCAACCTCTACGACATCCGCCGCAAAATCCGCAACGCCCATCAAAAGGCGAGGGAAACCCTGGAAAACATGGTGCGCTCCTCTACCTACCAAAAGTATTTGCAAGAGGCAATTATCACCATTCGGAACGGGCGGTTTGTCGTCCCCGTCCGCAAGGAATTTCAACACGAGGTGAAGGGACTTGTCCACGACACCTCCTCCAGCGGCGCCACCGTCTTTATCGAACCCATGGCGGTGGTGGAGCAGAACAACGCCATCCGGGAGCTGGAGGGACTGGAGCGGGAGGAAATTGCAAGAATTCTTTTGGCTTTTTCCGAACGGATAGGGTCCCAGGCGGATTATCTCATCGGCAGCTACCGCGCTCTGCTGGAGCTGGATTTGTGCTTTGCCAAGGCCCGTCTGGCCGACCGGATGAAGGCCACCGTTCCCATTTTGGTGGAAGACGGGCAAACCTACCTGAAAAAGGCCCGCCACCCCCTCATCGACCCCCAAAAGATTGTTCCCATCGACATTATGATTGGGGGAGAATTTGACACCCTGGTCATCACCGGGCCCAATACCGGCGGCAAGACGGTGGCTCTCAAGACGTTGGGGCTGCTGTCACTGATGGCCCGCTGCGGCCTGATGCTCCCGGTGGCGGACGGCAGCCGGGTGTGCTTTTACGAGAAAATTCTGGCGGATATTGGGGACGAGCAGAGCATCGAGCAGAGCCTTTCCACCTTCTCGGGCCACATGACCAACATTGTAGAGATTCTAAAGCAGGCGGACAAGCGCTCCCTGGTGCTCATCGACGAGCTGGGCGCCGGCACCGACCCGGTGGAGGGCGCCGCTTTGGCGGTGGCCATCATCGACCGACTGCGGCATTTGGGCGCCAAAGTGGTGGCCACCACCCACTATGCCGAAATCAAGCTCTACGCTCTGGAAACGCCGGGGGTGGAAAACGCCAGCTGCGAATTTGACGTGGCAACTCTGCGCCCCACCTATCGGCTTCTGATTGGCGTGCCGGGCCGCTCCAACGCCTTTGCCATCAGCCAGCGGCTGGGCTTGCCGGAAGACATCATCGAGGCGGCCAAAAAGGAAGTCTCCCGGGAAAGCGCCCGCTTTGAGGACGTGGTCAGCAGCCTGGAGCAGACCCGCCAGGAGCTGGAACGGGAAAAAGCGCAGGTGCAGCGGTACAGACAGGAAGCCCTGGAAGCCAAGGAAAAGGCGCTCCAATTACAGAAGAATTTGGAGCAGCAATATGAACTGGAGCTGCGCAAGGCGCGGGAACAGGCAAGGAGCATCGTGGAAAATGTCCGCTTCCAATCCCGGCAGCTGCTGGAGGAGCTGGAGGCTCTGAAAAAGCAGAAGGAGCGGGAGAACTTTGCCGCCACCGTGGCGGATGTGAAGGCCACCTTTAAAAGCTACCTGCGGGATTTGGAGAACGCGGCGGACCCTGTTTCCCAAAAGCCGAAAGTGCAGGAAAACTACCGGCTGCCCCGCCCCCTCAAGCCGGGGGACAACGTCCAGCTGATGGATTTGGGCAGCGAAGGCGTGGTCCTCGCCGCCGCCGACAAGGACGGGAACGTGCTGGTGCAGGCGGGCATTATGAAGACCAAGGTGCCTCAAAGCAACCTGCGACTGCTGGAAAAGCCAAAGGCCACCATGGGGGGCCACTTTGTCAACACCCGGCAGGCGGTCAAGTCCGCCAAGGAAAACGCCACCTCCTCGGTGGACCTCCGAGGCATGACGGCGGAGGAAGCCATTATGGAGCTGGACCGCTACATCGACACGGCGGTGCTGTCCGGCATCCACAGCATCACCATTGTCCACGGCAAGGGCACCGGCGCTCTCCGCAAGGCGGTGCAGCAGCATCTGCGCACCCACCGCAACGTCCGCAGCTTCCGGGCCGGCGTTTACGGAGAAGGAGACACCGGCGTCACCATCGCCGAGCTGAAATAGAAACGCCACGCTGTTATAAAAGCGAAAGGCGGCGGCAGAGGGAGTAAACCGGCATTTTCGTCGAGAATTCCCGAATCTGCGCTGTCAAGGAATGAATCTTTACAGATTTATCCTATCAAAAACGGGGAGCCTTTTGGCTCCCCGTTTTGTTGTGTGGTATCTAGTAAGTCTTTTGCCGATAGTAAGAAATATAGACCATCTTTGCTGGATGCGCAAACAGCACGATGAAATCCCGCGGCTACGCGGGGGAATTTGTTATTTTATGTATTTATTTGTCCAGCAAACCGAATTCCTTGATAAATTCTTCCGCCGCCACCGGAATGGTCATCTTACCGCTGTCAATCATGGAGTTGTACCGAATCATGTCCTGCTCGGTGACGCAGTTCTTCAGGCAAGCCAGAGCCGTTTCGATTTCGGGATATTTGTCCAAAATATCCTGCCGCACCACCGGGCAGCAGTAATAGGCCGGGAAGAAATTCTTGTCGTCCTCCAGCACCACCACATCCAGCTGGGAAAGGAGCCCGTCGGTGGTGTAGACGTTCACCACGTCCATCAGGCCCTCCTCCATGCTTTGATATTTGAGGGCCACGTTCATCTTCACTTCTTTGGCGAATTGAAAGCCGTAGGTGGCGCACATATTTTCGTAGCCGTCCTTCCGGTCAAAGAAGCTGTGTTCGGCTCCGTAGGTGAGTTGGGGGGTATAGGGGGCTAAGTCGCTGTTGGTTTTGATGTTGTGGGCCTCCGCAAACTCGCGGGAAACGGCGTTGGCGTAGGTGTTGTTAAAGCCCATGGACTCCAGCACCACCAGGTCGAACTTTTCCTTAAAGCCTGCCTTGGCCCTGTCGTAGATGGTCTGAGGGTCGGTGCCCGGCTCCACATCCTCCTGCAGATAGGCAAGCAGCATGCCGCCGGTGTATTCGGGGTAGATGTGGATGTCGCCCCGGCAGATGGACTCAAAGCAGATGGCGGAGGCCATGTCGTATTTCCGCTCCACCTTCAGGTCGGTCTTTTTCTCCAGCAACTGGGCGATGATTTCGGATGTCAGCTGGGCTTCGGTATAACTCTTGCCCCCCACAATCACCGTTTTCTTTTCCGCGTTGGCAGCGGCGCAGCCGGACAGCATGGACAATAGGAGAGTCAGCACCAGGGAAAAACACAGCAGTTCCTTGATTTTTCTCATTCCATAACCTCCTGTCAAGTTCCAGTTGTAGGGCCTTTGCTTGGATTAACGGCGCAGCAGCTTCCTTTCCAATCGGTTGAGAAGCAAGTCGGTGGACCAGGCCATCAGGCAGATGGGAATGGCTCCGGTCAACATCATTCCCATATTGCGCATCTGAATGCCGCGGTAGACGTACCGCCCGAGACCTCCGCCTCCCACCAGCACCGCGATGGTGACGATGCCGTAGGCGGTGATGAGGGAGATGCGCAGCCCCGATACAATAACCGGAATGGCGTTGGGCAGCTCCACCCAAAAGAGCATTTGCAGGCTGCTCATTCCCATGCCCCGCCCGGCTTCCAGCAGGGAAGGCTCCAGGGCTAAAATGCCGGTGTAGGTGTTGCGGACAATGGGCAAAAGGGAGTAAAAGAAGATGGCCACCACCGCCGTTTTATTCCCCAACCCGAAGAACACCAGCAGGATGGAGAGCATGGCCAGAGAAGGAATGGTTTGCAGCACTTCGATGGCGGCGATGACGGGGCCGGCCACCTTTGGCACCCGGGTGAGCACAATGCCCACAATCACTCCCACCACGGCGGCCAGCAGCACGCCGGCTACCGAAATCATCAGGTGAACCACAGCTCGCTGGAAAAACTCATACATGGCGCTCCCTCCTCAAGCCTCTGGGAGTGGCACATTGGGCCAGTCGCCCAATCAAAAAACTGGTGACAATGGCCAACAGGCTGGCGGGAATGGCCCCCATCAACACAATGGCGTGATTGTAGCGGTCCAGGCCGGTGTAGATAAGGTCCCCCAGCCCCCCGCCTCCAATGATGGCAGCCACCGTGGCCCAGCTGATGATGTAGACGCTGCTCAGCCGAATGCCGGTGACAATGACCGGCAAAGCCAGCGGCAGCTCCACCTGGAATAAAATCTGCAGGCTGTTCATCCCCATGCCGGTGGCAGCCTCTATGTAGCCGTCGGACACTTCGGTGATGCCGGTGTAGGTGTTCCGCAGAATGGGCAGAATGGAATAGAGGGTCAGCACCACGACGGCGGTGGGTTTTCCAATCCCCGTCAGGGGCATCAGCAAGCCGAACATCACCATGCTGGGAACGGTCTGCAACACCCCCAGCACAGCCATCACCCGTTTTGCCAGCCGAGGGGTGCGGGTCAGGGCAATGCCTAAAGGCACCGCAATCAGCACGCCGAGAGACACCGAAAAAAAAGTAATCTGCACATGGTCCCAAAAGGCTTTTAGCAGCAAGGGCCAATCCTTTTGCAGGGTGGTGAGGAATTTACTCATCATCCTCATCATCCCTCCAAACCACAGCGGCCAGGGCCTTTACGAGACTGGTTTTGCTCACCAGCCCTCTGACCCGGTTTTTGTTGTCCACCACCAGCAGGAAGGGCAGATTTTCCTTGATGAGAGTGTCAAAGGCTTCCCGAGCCTGCGCGTACATGCTGATGGTGGGTACTTGTTTCATCTCCACTTCGCCGATTTGGGAAATCGGCCTTTCCTGGGCCACCGCCCGCAGCGTCTCCACGGT
>JAKPGH010000118.1 GCA_029550985.1 Bacillota bacterium | reverse complement strand
TTTATTCGAATAGTCGGCGGTTTGTGCGAAGTTATCGAAATCATTAGGGGGAGATTCCTTATGAGCTAAACAGTGCGGCAACAGAGCCAGCCGAATGGATTCCAGACATCGAGCGAACCAGGTTCGATTTTAACCTCCATCACACGGTTGGACATCCTTTCCCGGGGACGGCGCAAGATGCGCCCTGCCCCTTTCCCAAACAGCGGCATCGATGTGCATATCCACTTGAAGGAAAAGTCCTTCCCCCCAACGGCACGGAACCGAAAACGAGGCGACGGGTTCCCGGCAAATTAGGGGGGTGGCAACACGTTAAGAAAAGGTAAGATACATGGCTAGAGGCAAACAGAACGACCAATCCCTGACTACAAAGGAAAAGATTCGCACCGCGGTCATGAGCATGATGCAGACCCGCACCCTGGAAGAAATCAGTGTGGAGGAAATATGCAAAAAAGCGGGCGTGGGAATCGGCACCTTCTACCACTACTACAAGAGCAAGACCGACATCGCCCTGGAAGTACATTCCGAAATGGACGCCGGTTTTCTGACGTTGGCCTCCGACCCCCAAGCGAAAGAAATGAGCCCATATCAGTACATCATTCGCCATTTTGCCTGTTACGCTAATTTTGTGATGCAGCAAAAAATCGAATTTTCCAAAATGGTTTACGCGGTGCAGGACAAGATGTTTGTGGACCACAACAGGCCGGTTTACACCACCTTGAAAAGCAAGCTGATGGAAGAGCAGGCCAAAGGGCGGGTGGCCCCGTCGGTGGATGTGGACGAACTCTGCGACTACATCAACCTGATGCTGCGGGGGCTTGCCTACGACTGGTGCCTGTGGGAAGGCAAATACGACCTTGTCAAAGCCTCCGTCGACTTTGCCAAAAAAGTTCTTGCGGCTTACGAAGGCTTGTTGGGTGGCGTCCAATGACGCAACGCAAAACAAAAAAAGTCCATTCGAAGGGATTCCTCGAATGGACTTTTTATTTGCTAAAGATATGGGGAAAAACAAACAACCGCACCGCTTGGTTTTCATTCCGCGTTTATTAAATGCTATAAAAATCCGGTTAAAAAAGATGCAAGCTAAACGCTACATCCTTTTTAACCGGATTGTCTTGGTGCAGATGGCGGGACTCGAACCCGCACGAGCGTGGCTCACCACCCCCTCAAGATGGCGTGTCTGCCAGTTCCACCACATCTGCATCTGTTTGCACCGGCCGCCTGCGGCCAATGCAACAATGATTATAACAGCAATCCTGTCCGCTGTCAAGAAAAATCAACCGGCGGGGAATTCCTTTTTCAAACCACAACGTTATGCGGTGATATCGCACTCGGGCAGGGCCTGGCGGAGAGCCTTCAATTCCCCCTGGGTGACGGAGCAGTCGGTCAGGTCCAGGGTGCGCAGCCGCCGCAGCTTTTTCAAAGGGGATACGTCCGCCAGCAAATTGTAGGAAAGGTCCAGCTCCAGTAGGTTGGAAAGCTTGCCCAGGGGCTCAACGGAGGTAAACTGATTGCCGGAGGCGTTCAGCACCCGTATTTCGGCAAGAGGTTCCAGGGGCGTTAGGTCCTCCACCTGGTTGTAGGCAAAGAGAAGGGTGGACAGCCGGCCGCAGCCGGAAAGGGGAGAAAGGTCCTGAATTTCGTTGTAGGATAGGTCCAGCATGGCTAAGTTAGGGTAGCTGCCCGCCGCCAGAGGGGCAAGGTCTTTGATGTGGTTTCTCGCCAGGTTGAGCTTTTGCAGGTTGGAAAGTGTCTGCAAAGGGGTTAAGTCCGCAATGGCGTTGTTGCGCAAATCCAGCTCCTGCAAGGCGACGAGGGGGGAGAGAAAGCTTAAATCGGAGATTTGGTTGCCTTCCAGCTTGAGTTTGCGCAGCTTGGAAAACTTGCCTTCGGTATCCAGGGTTTCCAGCCCGTTTCGGCGCAAATCCAGCTCCTGCAGCTCCGGCAGGGTGCCGATGGGGCTTAAGTCGGTCACGCCGGTGCCGTACAAAATCAGTTGGGACACTTTGGGCAGCCCGGTCAGAAAGGAGATGTCCGAAAGGTTGGGATTTTTATAGAGGTAAAGGCGCTGCAGGTCCCGGCATTGGGCGATGACCGAATAGTCGGAAATTAGCGTTTGGGATACTTCCAGCCCGCCCAGCCTGCGGAAGCAGGCCAAATCGTCCAGCCGCTGAACACCCTGCCCGGCGCCAAAGGAGTAGATATTGGCGTTGTTAAACTGAAGGGTGGAGGAGCGAATGGTCACAATGCGGATGGAATCCAGCTCTCCGGAATAGATAATGCCGGTAGGCTTGTCCAGCTCCTGCCGCACCGCCTGCTCCATGGCGCTGTCCACCCACTGGATGGGCTCCCCCAAACCGGAAGGGCCTTGGGCAGGGGAGGCGCAGCCTACCAGGAGGACCAGAAGCAACAGTGGCAAAACAGCAGATTGCAGAGGGGTTCTTCTCATGATGATCCCACCGTCCAGCCTGAAATGTATCTGAATTCAGTATATCATACCGCCCCATAAAAGGAAAGAATCTTGTGGGCTGCGCGGAGGGGCATGGGGACTTGCCAATTTAGCCTCGCTGCTTGTATCCATTGGTATTTTGTACTATAATAGGGTATACTTGTGATATCAATGCGGAGGGAAATAACATGAAACGCCTGGAATTGGCAGAACTATACCGAACAGCAGACCAGAAAATTGGACAAACCGTAACGGTAAGCGGTTGGATTAAGACCCAGCGGGATTCCGGCTCCATTGGTTTTATCGAGCTCAACGACGGCTCTTGCTTTAAGAATTTGCAGGTGGTGCTGGAAGAAAATAAGGTGCCCAACTTTAAGGAAGTGACCAAGCTGGGCGTGGGTGCTGCCATATCCGTAACCGGCGTGGTGGTGGAAAGCCCTGGCGCCAAGCAGCCCTTTGAAATTCACGCCAGCGAAATTGTGGTGGAGGGACTTTCCAGCCCCAACTATCCCCTGCAGAAAAAGCGCCACTCCCTGGAATTCTTGCGGACCATCGCCCACCTGCGGCCCCGCACCAACACCTTCCAAGCGGTGTTCCGGGTGCGCAGCGCCGCCGCTTTTGCCATCCACAACTTCTTCCACAGCCGCGGCTTTGTGTATGCCCACACCCCCATCATCACCGGCAGCGACGCCGAGGGCGCCGGCGAGATGTTCCGGGTGACCACCCTGGACCCCGCCAATCCTCCCATGACCAAGGACGGAAAGGTGGACTTTTCCCAGGACTTCTTTGGCAAGGAGACCAACCTGACGGTGTCCGGCCAGCTGGAAGCCGAGTGCATGGCTTTGGCCTTTGGCAAGGTCTACACCTTCGGCCCCACCTTCCGGGCGGAAAACTCCAACACGCCCCGCCATGCCGCCGAGTTCTGGATGATTGAGCCGGAAATCGCCTTCGCCGACCTGAATGACGACATGCAGTTGGCCCAGGATATGCTCCAAAGCGTGCTGGCGGCGGTGATGAAGGAATGCCCCGACGAGCTTGCCTTCTTTAACGAGTTTTACGACAAGGGGCTGCTGGCCCGGCTGGAGCACATTGTCAAATCCGATTTTGCCCGGGTCACCTACACCGAGGCCATCAAGCTGCTGGAGCCGGTCAAGGACCGCTTCAACTACCCCGTCCACTGGGGCAGCGATTTGCAGACCGAGCACGAGCGCTACCTCACCGAGGAAGTGTTCAAGGCCCCCGTCTTTGTCACCGACTACCCCAAGGAAATCAAGGCCTTCTACATGCGCCTCAACGACGACGGCAAAACCGTCGCCGCCATGGACTGCCTGGTTCCCGGCGTGGGAGAAATTGTCGGCGGCAGCCAGAGAGAGGAGCGTCTGGATGTACTGGAAAGCCGCATCCGGGAGCTGGGACTCAAGATGGAGGATTACAACTGGTATCTGGACCTGCGGCGGTACGGCGGAGTCAAACACGCCGGATTCGGCCTGGGCTTTGAGCGCCTGATTATGTATATGACCGGCGTTTCCAACATTCGCGACGTCATTCCCTTCCCCCGCACCACCGGTTCGGCGGAATTCTAAAAATAAGCCCGTTAAAGGAGGCAGCAAACAAAATGAATGAACTGGTCCGGTATTTTAAAAACCTTTCCGGCGGCGTGTGCGTCGCTTTTTCCGGCGGCGTGGACAGCGCGGTGGTATTGTCTGCCGCCCTCCGGGCGGGGTGCAGAGTTCACGCGGTGACCTTGCATTCCCCCCTGCACAGCCCCGCCGACCCCGACGGGGCCAAAGCGTTGGCCCAGGAGCTGGGGGCCACCCACGCGGTGCTCACCATCGACGAAATTCCCGCCCCCATTTTGGACAACCCCGTCAACCGGTGCTATCTCTGCAAGAAGGAGCTGTTTTCCAGCCTGTGGGACTACACTCGCCAACAGGGCCTTGCCCATCTGGTGGACGGCACCAACGCCGACGACCATAAAGTGTACCGCCCCGGCCTTCGGGCCCTCAAAGAGCTGGGGGTGAAAAGCCCCCTGGCGGAGCTGGGGTATTCCAAAGAGCAGGTGCGGGCGCTGGCCCGGGAGTTTGGCCTGACGGTGGCCGAAAAACCCTCCGCTCCCTGCCTTGCCACCCGTTTCCCCTACAACACCCGCCTTTCGGAAGAACTGATGGCCAAAGCCGACCGCATCGAAACCTTCCTGCGGGAAAAGGGCCATAGGGTGGTTCGGGCCCGCATTCACGGCGACACCGTGCGGGTGGAAGTTCCGGCGGGCGACTTTGAAAAGCTTCTCCAGGCGAGGGAGGAGCTGATTTCCCTGTGCCACCAGCAGGGGTTTGTCTATGTCACCCTGGATTTGGAGGGCTTCCGCTCCGGCAGCATGGACGTGGGGCTGAAGCTGGACCAATAGGGTGATTCTTCTCCGCGAGGAGACAATACGGTTAAGGAGAGATACTATGGATATTTCCAACCTGCTTCGGCAGGTGAAGGATGGCTCTCTCTCCCTTGAGAAAGCAGAAGAAATGCTCAAAAATCTACCCTACGAGGATTTGGGGTTTGCCAAACTGGACCATCACCGCTCCCTGCGCTCCGGGTTCGGAGAGGTGGTCTACTGCGCTGGAAAAACCTGCGAACAGGTCAGCACCATTATGAAGCACTTTGCCGACAAAGGCTCCAATGTTCTGGGCACCCGGGCCACCCGCCAGCAGTTCGAGGCGGTCAAACAGGTGCTCCCCGATGTGGTGTACGACGAAATCAGCGGTGTGCTCAGCTATACCGTAAAGCCCGTGGAGCAAATCGGGTTGGTGGCGGTCTGCACCGGAGGCACCTCCGATATGCGGGTGGCGGAAGAAGCCGCCAAAACGGCGGAATTTTTCGGCTCCAGGGTGGAGCGCATCTACGACGTGGGGGTGGCGGGCATCCACCGCCTCTTCGACCGGCTGGAGGATATTCGCAAAGCCAACTGCGTCATCGCCGTAGCGGGGATGGAGGGGGCTTTGGCCGGCGTGGTGGCTGGGCTCATCGACTGCCCGGTGGTGGCTGTGCCCACCTCCATCGGCTACGGCGCCAACTTTGGAGGGCTGTCCGCCCTGCTGACCATGCTCAACTCCTGCGCCGAGGGCATCGGCGTGGTGAATATCGACAACGGCTTTGGAGCCGGCTACCTTGCCACTCAAATCAACCGGATGGCAGTCAAGGGCCACCATCCCCACACCGAATAAAGGAGATTCGCCATGAAGACGCTGTATTTTGACTGTTCCTCCGGCATCAGCGGAGATATGACGGTGGCCGCCCTGCTGGATTTGGGAGGAGACCGCAAAGTGCTGGAAGAGGGCCTTGCCAGCCTGGGGGTTTCCGGCTACCGGCTGGAGTTCGGCCGGGCGCAGAAAAACGGCATCGACGCCTTTGATTTTACGGTGGTGCTGGACGACGACGGCCACCACCACGACCACCATCACGACCATGACCATGACCACCAACACGGCCATAGCCATGACGACCACGACCATAGTCATGACCACCACCATCACCATACCGACGACCACCACCATCACGAGGAAAGCCATGTCCATCGGGGGTTCGGGGATATTCGGACTTTAATTGAACACTCCCCCTTATCCCCCCGGGTCAAGGAACTCTCGCTGCGCATCTTCCAGGTGGTGGCCGAGGCGGAGGCCAAGGTGCACCGAAGGCCCTTGGACGAGGTTCACTTCCATGAGGTGGGAGCGGTGGACTCCATTGTGGACATTGTGGGCACCGCCATCCTCATCGACAATTTGGGGGTGGAGCGGGTGCTGTGCTCCCCCCTTTCGGAGGGACGGGGTACCATCCGCTGCCAGCACGGCGTCATTCCCATTCCCGCCCCCGCCACCCTGGAAATTGTCCGCAAGCACAACATCCCCTTACGCATCACCGAACAGCAGGGAGAGCTGGTCACCCCCACCGGAGCCGCCATTGTGGCCGCTCTGGTGGACGAGTTTGCAGTCCCGGAAGAATTTTCTGTCACCGCCATCGGGTACGGGGCCGGCAAGCGCAACTACCCCCACACCGCCAATGTGCTGCGTGTGATGGCGGTGGAGGAAAATCGGCCGCCCAAAGGGGTGGACTGGGTCTGTGAGCTGACCTGCAACCTGGACGACATCGCCAGCGAAGCCCTTGCCTTTGCCTGCGAAGAGCTGATGGCGGCCGGCGCGTTGGATGTTTGGGTGACCCCGGCCACCATGAAAAAGGGGCGCCCCGGCCACATTTTAAGCCTGCTTTGCCAGCCGGAACGGCAGGAAGAATTTGCAAAGCTTCTGCTGCGCTACACCTCCACCATTGGGGTGCGCTCTTCCCTGCGGGAACGCCGGGTGATGGAGCGCCGCCAGTTTTCGGTGGAAACGCCCTACGGCGCCGTTCTGGTCAAGGAATCCACCATGGAGGGCGTGCAGAAAATCAAAGTGGAATTTGAAAGCGCCAAGGCCATTGCCAAGGAAAAAGGTTTTCCCATCGACCGGGTGCTCAGCGCCGCCTATGCCGCTCTTGCCCGTAAGTACGGAGAAAAAATGCAAGATTCCAATTAACATCTTGCAAACGGCGGAGATTCATTATACAATAGAGCGGGGCCGGTCGCCGGCAAACTCTAGATAAGGAGCCATAGATTATGACAGCCTATCAACAGATGACTCCCGCTCAGTTGGCGCAGGAAGTAAAGGTGCTGCGCGAGAAATTCGACGAATATAAGAACATGGGCTTAAAGCTGGATCTTTCCCGTGGAAAGCCGGACGGAAGCCAGTTGGACCTCGCTCTTCCCATGATGGGCGTTTTGAAGGAAACGCAAGACTTTATGACCGAGACCGGTTTTGACAGCCGCAACTACGGCTTGCTGGAAGGCATTCCCGAAGCCCGGCGGCTGATGGCGGAGATTCTGGAGCTGGAACCCGACGAAGTGATTGTAGGGGGCAACTCCAGCCTCAATCTGATGCACGACTGCGTGGGCATCGGCTTTGTTCACGGCTACCCCGGCGGAAAGGGCGGCTGGTACAAAGAGGGGAACATCAAGTTCCTCTGCCCCTGCCCCGGCTATGACCGCCACTTTGCCGTCACCCAGCACTTCGGCTTTGAGCTGGTCAGCGTGGATATGAAAGAGGACGGCCCGGATATGGACGCCGTGGAGGAGCTGGTGAAGGACCCGGCTGTCAAGGGAATGTGGTGCGTGCCCAAATACCAGAACCCGCTGGGAATTACCTTTTCCGACGACGTGGTTCGCCGCCTGGCCAATCTTTCTCCCGCCGCGCCGGATTTCCGCATCTTCTGGGACAACGCCTATGCCGTCCACGATTTGGAGCCGGGCAAGGGGGATAAGCTCCTCAACCTGATGGCGGAGCTGAAGAAGGCCGGAAAGCCGGATATGGCGCTGTTCTTTACCTCCACTTCCAAAATTTCCTTCGCCGGCGCCGGCATTGCCGCGGTGGGAGGTTCCGCCGCCAATGTTGCATGGCTCAAAAAGCATTTCGGGCTGCAGGTGATTTCGGGAGACAAGGTCAATCAGTTGCGGCACGCGCGCTACTTTAAAAACAAGGCCGGGGTGATGGCCCACATGGAAAAACAGGCCGCCCTGCTGCGCCCCAAGTTTGAGGCCGTTCTGGACACCCTGGAGAGGGAGCTTGCCCCCGCCGGCGTGGCTTCCTGGAACAAACCCCGGGGCGGATACTTTATCCCGCTGGATGTGATGGACGGCTGCGCCAAGCGCACCGTGGCCCTTTGCAAGGAAGCGGGAATGGTGCTCACCGGAGCGGGCGCCACCTTCCCCTATGGCGTCGACCCCAGAGACCGCAATATCCGCATCGCCCCCACCTACGCCAAGTTGGATGAAATCAAAACGGCGGCTTCGCTGCTGTGCCTTTGCGCAAAACTGGCCTGTGCCGAAAAGCTGCTGGAGCAAGCCAAAGCTTAAGGTTTAACAGGGGGCAATAGAATAAACGCATAAACCGGAGCTTTTAAAAGCTCCGGTGTTCCGATTCTGCGAGCGGTTAGCCAGCCTCGCTGGCGGCTGTCCCGGATCATCCTTATTCTAACTACAAAGGAGAACCGCTTTATGTTAAACGACACCATGCAAGGTCTTTCCCGCACCCATTACTGTGGAACGCTGCGGGAAAACCACATCGGCCAAAGCGTCACCGTGGCTGGCTGGGTCCAGAAAAACCGGGACAAGGGCAGCCTTGTCTTTGTGGATTTGCGAGACCGGACCGGTATTGTCCAGCTGGTATTTGACGACTCCACCCCTGCGGAGCTGCGAAAGAAAGGAGCTTCGGTGCGGGCGGAATATGTGCTGATGGCCAAAGGTACGGTTCGTGAGCGGGCCTCTAAAAATCCGGACTTGCCCACCGGCAACATCGAGATTCTGGTGGAGGATCTGCGGATTCTTTCCCGGGCGGAGACTCCTCCCTTTGAAATCACCGACCAAACCAACGTCAAGGAAGAGCTGCGCCTGCGCTACCGCTATCTGGACCTGCGCCGCAGCGAAATGCAGCGCAGCCTCATCATGCGCCACCGCATTGTAAAGGCCACCCGGGATTTTTACGACAAACACGGCTTTTTGGAGCTGGAAACCCCTCTGCTCATCAAATCCACTCCCGAAGGGGCCCGGGACTACCTGGTGCCCAGCCGGGTTCATCCCGGTTGCTTTTACGCGCTGCCCCAGTCCCCGCAGCTTTACAAGCAGCTGCTGATGCTGGCGGGCTACGACCGGTACATGCAGATTGCCAAGTGCTTCCGGGACGAGGACCTGCGGGCCGACCGCCAGCCGGAATTTACCCAAATCGACGTGGAAATGAGCTTCGTGGATGAAAACGACGTCATGAACATCAACGAAGCCTTTATGGTGTATGTGTTTAAAGAGGTGCTGGGCATCGACCTGCCCACCCCCTTCCGGCGGATTCCCTACGCCGAGGCCATGAGCCGCTACGGCTCCGACAAGCCGGACACCCGTTTTGGCTTGGAAATCACCGATTTAAGTTCGGTGCTGAAAGACACGGAATTCAAAGTGTTCGCCAACGCGTTGGCCAAAGGGGGCAGCGTCCGGGGCATCAACGCCAAGGGAGCCGCCGACACCCTCACCCGCAAGGAAATCGACAAGCTCACCGACGTGGTGAAGACCTACCGGGCGGGGGGCCTTGCCTTCACCCGCCTGACGGCGGACGGGGAGAGCTCCTCTTACGAAAAATTCCTCTCGGAGGAAGAAAAGGCCGCCATTCGCACCGCTCTGGGAGCCGAAACCGGAGACGTGCTGCTCATCGTGGCAGACGGAAACAACGACACCGTGCTCAACAGCCTGTGCGCGTTGCGGGTCCACCTGGGCCAGCGGCTCAACCTCATTCCCGAAAATTCCTTCGACCTTTTGTGGGTGGTGGACTTCCCCCTCTTCGAGTACGACGAGGAGGAGCAGCGCTATGTGGCCAAGCACCATCCCTTCACCTCCCCCAAGCTGGAGGATATCGACAAGCTGGAAACCGACCCCGGCGCCTGCCGGGCCAGAGCCTACGACCTGGTGCTCAACGGCACCGAAGTGGGCGGCGGCTCCATCCGCATCAACGACCCCCTCTTGCAGCAGCGGATGTTTAACGCTCTGGGACTGGACGAAGAAACCCAGCGGGAGCGGTTTGGATTTTTGCTGGAGGCCTTCCAGTACGGGGTGCCCCCTCACGGCGGCATGGCCTTCGGCCTGGACCGCCTGGTGATGCTGATGCTGGGCAAGGAATCCATCCGTGATGTCATCGCCTTCCCCAAGGTGCAGAACGCCAGCGACCTGATGAGCCGCTGCCCGTCTCCCGTGGAGGAAAAAAATCTTAAGGAACTGCACATTCGGGTGGACCTCGACGAATAAACTGGTAAAGGCAAGGTGTTTTCATGTCCCAAAGGGAGTATCCCTTCTATTACGCCAACGGCTTTCTCTATCTGGGGCTGATGGGGGCCCTGATGTTGGGTTGGTTCTTTCTGGTGGGGCTGGCGGAAGTGCTCTGCTACCGCTTTGGGTTCCGCTGGCCCGCCTTTGTCACCCCTGTGGTCATCTTTGTGGGGCTGGCAGCCATCTGGTGGCTTCTGCGGTTCCGGCTGGGGCGTCTTTACACCCGCCGGGGGGTGGGGGTCATCCGGGAGGATGGCTTTGAACTGCGGCTGCACCGCAAGAACATATCCGTTTCTTTTGCGGATCTTCTGCACCTTACCTACCAGCCCAAGCGGGGAAAAGGCCTGATTATCACCGCCAAGGGCAATTCCATTTATTTGGAGCCCCCTTATACCCCCGTGCAGGGAGACGACAACACGCTGGACGGCCTGAAAAATTTCTATCTGGAGCTGAAGGTGGCCTTCGAAAAAAGCCGCCAGGGCCGCGCCGGGATTGAAGAGACTTTATCGGAAGCAACACAGGAGCCGCAACCATGATGGAACTGTTGGATGCACTCTTTCACAGCGAAAACCCCGCCT
>JAKPGH010000117.1 GCA_029550985.1 Bacillota bacterium | reverse complement strand
ATTTTGCACAGGCTTTTTTGATGCAGGTTAGATTTTCAAAACTAGGCGTTCTCCGCCTTTCCCTTGCAGAAGCGGTCCATCCAAGCGGTAATTTCCTTTAGGCGGCGCAGTCGCTGCGCCGGCTTTCCGCTGCGGGAAAGGTCGTGGTTTTCCCGGTGGAAGATGCAGGCGCGGCACTCCACCCCATGCTGCCGAAGGGCGGAATACATCTGATAGCCTTCCTCCACCGGGCAGCGGTAATCCTCATCCGAGTGGAGAAACAGAGTGGGGGTTTTGACCTGTCCCGCATACTTTAAGGGGGAGCGGTCCCAATAAAGGTCCCAATCCGACCAGGGGCCTCTGCCGCCGATTTGGTCCCGGACAAACCGGGCGCCAATATCGCTGAGCAAATCCATGGTGAGCCAGTTGGCAATCCCCCGCTGGGAAACGGCGGCGGCAAACCGATGGGTGTGGCCTATCATCCAGTTGACCAGGAATCCGCCGTAGCTGCCCCCCGCAACGCCAATCCGGTTGGGGTCGATGGCGGGGTAGCGCTCCAGCATTTCGTCCAAAAAGCCCAGCACGTCGTCGCAGTCCCAGGTGCCGTATTTCCCCCGAATGTCGGAAAACTCGTCCCCCTTGCCGTCGCTGCCCCGGGGATTGCAAAAGAGCACAAAATACCCCTGCCCCGCCCAGAACTGCATCTCGTGGAAGTAGTTGTCTCCATAGGCGGTTTTGGGCCCGCCGTGAAGGTTGAGGATGGCGGGATAACGCTCCCCCGGCTGGTAGTCTTTGGGGGGAATCACCCAGCCGTCAATGGGGCACCCTCCCCGCTTAGAAACATGGTGCTCCGGCTTTCCCACCCACACTCCCTGAAGAGCGTCGGCGTTAAAATGGGAAATTTGGCGAAGCTCCCCGTCTTCTAATCGGTAAAGCTCCTGAAGCTCCTGCCCGCGGAAGGCCACCAGCAGAGGGTTGGAGCCTTTTGCGTCAAACAGCTCCACCTGATACCCTTTGGGGGTGACGGGGCGAACGGTTCCGTCCGGCAGCTTCATGGTAAAGAGATGGCAGCAATACCCCTGCACCGCCATGAAGTAAAGGCTGTCCCCCGCCACCTGAAAGGTGACGCCGGAGCCGTACCGGCAGTCGGAGTTGATGTTTTCCCCCACCTGTAAATCCGGCCGGGCCAGGGGAGTTAAGGTTTCCCCTTGCAGCAGATAGATGGTGTCGTTTTCCATCAGCCCGTAGCGGCTGCCGTCGGCTCCCGCTATCACCAGCTTTTCGCCCCAGTAGTCGAACTCATTGATGGCCATTTTGGCGTCCAGCCGCAGGCGGGCAGCCTTCCTTTGGGGACAATACTCCCACAGGGATTGAAACTGGGTCTCCACCCCCAGGTACACGTTGACGGTGTAGGCAAAACGCCCGTTTGTCCCCACCCGGAAATCCTCCACATCCTCGTCCTTTTGGGAAACAGGCTCCAGCCGATTTTCGAGGGCGTGGTAGAGGTACAGCCGCATCCGCCTTCCGCTGGAAAAACCCTTGTCGTTTTGCCAGAAGGGCACTTCCTCCAGTATTTCGCAGTCCTCTTCTTCCAGGCCCTCTTTTTTCCAACAGGCCAGCACCAGATAGGTGTCCCGGCTTAAGGAGCGGATTTTCTCCACCTCCAACGGCACCCGAAAGGCTTCGGCGGCTTTTCCTGTGTCCACCAGCAGCCGATAAAAGACGGTGAACGGCTCGGTCTCCGGCTTTGGTGTCTTTTCCTTGGGGTTGCGAAGGGCGAATAGCAGAGTTTGGCCGTTTTCCCAAACAAAAAGGGAAGAAGTCCCCAGTTCGGCTACGGGCCGCAGCTCCTGCTCCCCTTTTAAAAGCCACAGGGTGTGGCGGTATTCGTTTTCTTCCATGCGGGTGACCCGAAAGGCAGCCGTTTCGCCATCCGGCGCCACCTGCAAGCCGGAGAGAAAGCGAAAACGGGTAAACTGGTCCATTGCCGGGCTTTTCAACGCTACCACCTCATAACCGGCAAAGGAGCCGGCGCGATATTACAGTGCTCCTTCCAGTTGGAGCAGGGCTTTTTTCATCTCCAATCCTCCGCCAAACCCCACCAGGGAGCCGTCCGCCCCGATAATGCGGTGGCAGGGTATGGCCAGCAGAATGGTGTTTTTGCCGACGGCGCCCCCCACCGCCCGGGCCGCCCTTGGCTTGCCGATGGCTTGGGCAAGCCATGCGTAGCTGCGGGTTTCCCCGTAAGGGACGGTGCGCAGAACCTCCCACACCTGCTTTTGAAACGCGGTGCCCCGAGGAGAAAGGGGCAAATCCGACAACGTGTCCCTCTCCCCCTTCAGGTAGGCTTTCAGCTTTTGCGCCGCCAGGCGGAGCAGGGGCGTTTCCCCCCGCTCCATCCCTTCCGTATCGATGGCATCCGCCGGGTGAAGGTGCACGATGCCCCATTGGTCGGCGGCAATCAACATCTTTCCCAGGGAAGTATCATAAATATGATAGGTCAGCATATTACCTCACCTGAATGAGGCAGCTTTTCATCACCGCAAGGGCTGCCTTGTGGTTTTCCTCCGTGGTTCCGGCGCAGAGCTTTTCCAGCACCACAATGGGATTGTCGGGATAGCGCGCCCGCAGGTACAATGCGTTGGACACCACGCAGATGTCGGTGCAGACGCCGCAGATTTCAATGACATCCTCCGGGTCCAAAGGGCCGATGGCCTGGTGGAGCTCCAGGCAGAGAAAGCTGGGCTTTTCCACCACCGGGCTGTCTTTCGGGTCCAATTGGGAGAGAATCTGCCACCCCGGCTCGCCCTTGACGCAGTGGCAGGGAATGTGCCTGCTTTCCTGAGAGGTTTCCTGCATGGAATGGGTGTCGGCGGTAAAGATGACCGGCCAGCCCTTCTCCCGGTAGCGGGCAATTGTTTGGCGGATGGGCTCCACCACCGCCTGGGCCGCCTGAGAGCCCAGCACACCAGTGACGAAGTCCTCCTGCATGTCCACCACAATCAAAACCTGTTTCATGGCTTATGCCCCAAAATCAAAGAGGTTGAGGTGAACGCCGTCGGCGTCAAAACGCCGCCCCACTTCGCCGTCCATCAGCATCAAAATAATTTCTCCCGTGGCGCTGATGCGGGCCTCGTTGAGATGGCCGCCCTTCACCACTCCATCCCCGTCGGATACGGCAATGTGGATGTGCAGGTAAACCTCTCCGTCCTTGCGGGTGGCGTTGCCCGTCAGGGAGACAATTTCTCTGGGTCCGGTCAGCTCATACTGGTTGTACTGCTTTTGGTCCACATAGAAAATGCCGGCCTTGACATAATCCACCGCGCCCAGGCCGGAAATCTGCGCCAGGCGGATATCCTCCTTCCGGCAGAGCTCGGTCAAGCAGGCGACAATCTCGTCGCCCCGGTCAAGGCGCACCACGACGCTGTTGCCAAAACGTTTGTATTCCAATTTATTTCCTCCTTGCACGGTTTTGCACACGCGAAATCTCACGTGAAAGTACCTTGACAGACATGTATTTTAAGGGATATGCTACTTTTTGGTTATTATACCATAATTCCTGCGGATTCGAAACGGATTTTCCCTTCGGGGTAAGGTAAAAAGAAGGGGGACCGTTCATATTTTTTCTGACTTTTCTTCATTTTCCTTTTTTAAGTCCTTTAAAAGCTTGTCATAATTTCAAGGTAAGATAAATACAGATTTGAATCGCAACGGTTGAATAAAGGAGGCCTATTTATGGATTACAATCCCTTTGGCGGCTGGAATGCGGGAGGAAGCTCGCAGGATTCTTCCGGCAATCATTCCGGTTCCTATTACGGCAACACTTCCTCTTCCAACAACGACCTTTCCAGCCAAAGGATTTACAGTTCCTATTACAGCAGCAACAACACCTACTCTTCCCCTTCCTATTCCGGTTCCGGGGCGGAGCCTCCCAAAAAGGAGAAGCGCGGCGGGCGCCGGGCGGCTCTGGTCGCCGGCATGCTGGTTTTCTCCCTGATTGGCGGAGCAGTGGGAGGCGGCGCCACTTCCTGGTGGCTGAGCACCCAACTGGCGGCCACTCCCCAGGAATCCTCCGTGTCGGAAGCTGAAACAAAAGCCGAGCCCCAGGTATCGTCCACCCCCACCGTGCCGGCCGCCACTCCCCAGTCCTCGGTGGGCGGCGACGTCACCGCGGTGGTGCAAAAAGCAGCGCCCAGCGTGGTGGAAATTCGCCTGAGCAGCCGGGTGATGACCTTCTTCGGCGAGCGGGAGTCCCAATCCGCCGGCAGCGGCGTCATCTATTCGGAGGACGGCTACATCATCACCAACAACCATGTCATTGAAAACGCCGACGAGGTCATGGTCCGCACCTACGACGGCCAGGAGTACTCCGCCACCCTGGTGGGCGCCGACCCCAAAACCGACCTTGCCGTCATCAAAATTGAGGCCGAGGGTCTTACTCCCGTCACCTTCGCCGATTCCGACACCGTTCAGGTGGGACAGGTGGCGGTGGCCATCGGCAACCCGCTGGGCACCCTGGGCGGCAGCGTCACCAACGGTGTGGTGAGCGCAAAAGACAGAGAAATCACCATCGGCGACGAAACCATGACTTTAATGCAGACCTCCGCAGCCATCAACCCCGGCAACTCGGGGGGCGGTTTGTTTGACGGCAACGGCAACCTCATCGGCATTGTCAACGCAAAGTCCAGCGGTCTGGATATCGAAGGTTTGGGCTTTGCCATCCCCTCCAACACCGCACTTGCCGTTACCAAAGACCTGATTGAATACGGCTATGTCACCGGACGTCCGGAGCTTGGCATCAAGGTGCTGCAGGTGGCCGATTTGCGCACCGCCAACTATTACGGCCTGCGGGAGTTTGGCGTCTACGTCATGGAGACCACCCGCAACAACGGACTGATGCCGGGGGACCGGATTGTCAGCATCAACGGCAAGCCCATCGAGTCCGCATCCGACGTCAGCCAGGCGGTCACCTCCGGCAAGGTGGGAGACATTCTCCACTTTGTCATCGTCCGGGACGGCAAGACCATGGATTTGGAAGTGCAGATTCTCGAGCAGGTTCCGGACTCCATCAAGAAGGAAGTATCCGTTCCCAGCGGCATTTAAGCGTTGTCTTTGATCTGCCTTTATTTCATACATTTCTCTTCCCTTTGAAAGGACCCTCGACGGCTGCACCGTCGAGGGTTCTTTTTTGTTTGAACTATGCTTTTTCTTTCCAATCGGACAAGGAGTCGCTGCGCTTGACGATTTCCCGTTGAAAATTTTTGACCCTTCTCTCGTAGGTGGCGTTCATCAACGGGGAGGTAATCATAAACTCCGCCGTGGCCCGGTTGGTGGCGATGGGTACGTCGTAAAGCTGGGCAATCCGCAGCAGGGCTTTGACGTCGGGGTCATGGGGCTGGGCGGTAAGCGGGTCGGAAAAGAAGATGATAAAGTCAATGCGCCCCTCCACAATTTTCGCGCCGATTTGCTGGTCGCCCCCCAGCGGGCCGCTGTTGTACCCCTTCACGGTGAGCCCCGTCATGCGGGTGATCATCATGGCGGTGGTGCCGGTGCCGGAAAGGTTGTGGTTGGCCAAAATATCCTTGTGTTGCAGGCACCATTCAATCAGTTCCTGCTTTTTGTTGTCGTGGGCAATCAACGCAATGCTCTTTTTGGGCGGTATGGTTAGGGTGATGGAGTCGGTGTGCAACATGGTTTCTTCTCCTTCTTGTTTTTATTCAGCGTGTTCCAAAGGCCGTTCGTTTTGCGGGTACAAATGCTCCGCCAACGCCAGAAGGCGCTCCGCCATCTCCTCCGGGGGAATGGAGCAGTTGTCCATCATCCACCAAATAAGAAGATGGGCCATTCCACCCGAAACAAAGCGAGCCAGAATCTCCTCGGGAACGGGGTATTGGACTCCGGCTTTACACCCCTTTAGTTTTTCCATAAAGTCGGTCACCATGGCCTGGCTGAGCATGCGGGTCAGTTCCTGGTCGCTGCCGCTGTTTAAGATGTTTTTAAACAGTTTGGCGTTGGCGTAGGTGAGATAGACCACCCGACGAATAATTTCCTCATGGCTGTGCTCCGGCTGGCAGTTGGCTTGTTCCCACAACCGCTCCAGACAAACCCGCAGCAAGGCGTATTTGTCCTGGTAGTGCATATAAAAGGTGGCCCGGCTCACCCCCGCCTTTTGGCAGATGGTTTGCACCGTGATTTTGGAAAAGGGCATCTTTTCCAGCAAAAGCAGCAATGCCGTTTGGAGGGCTTGCTGAGTCCTGTATACTCGCAGATCCGCTTTTTCGCCTGATCGAGACATTCCATCCCCCTGAAAGGTTGGTCGGGCAAAGCGCAAACACGCCATTGCCTGCGACTGTTTGCTTTCATTCTACAATAGGAACGCTGATTTGACAAGGAGCCAATCAAAACGCCGCCGCTTCCTTTGAAGCGGCGGCGTTTTTCGCAATGTTAGCCTTGTCTGCGCGAAGCGGACAATGTTGGCTTATTCGTACAGCTTGGACAGACGGACCAGATGCTCGTACTTGTCCTTTGCAATCCGGTCGGCTTCCTCGAACAGCTCCTTGGCGCGGTCGGGGAAGGTGCGCTTCAAGCTGGTGTAGCGAACCTCGCGTTCGATGAACTCCTGGTAGCTCTGAGAGGGAGCCTTGCTGTCCAGCTGGAAGGGATTCTTGCCTTGGGCCTTGAGGCGAGGATCAAACCGGAACAGATGCCAGTAGCCGGCGGCCACGGCGTCTTTGATTTCGGTCTGGCTCTTGCCCATGCCGCCCTTGATGCCGTGGTTGATGCAGGGCGCGTAGGCGATGATGATGGAAGGTCCCTTGTAGCTTTCGGCCTCGATCATAGCCTTGATGAGCTGGTTGTAGTCGGCGCCCTGTCCAACCTGGGCAACGTATACATAACCGTAGCTCATGGCAATGGCCGCCAGGTCCTTCTTCTTCACTTGCTTACCGGCAGCGGCGAACTGGGCAACAGCGCCGGTAGGAGTGGACTTGGAGGACTGTCCGCCGGTGTTGGAGTAAACCTCGGTGTCGAAGACCAGGATGTTGACGTCTTCGCCGGAAGCAATGACGTGGTCCAGACCGCCGAAGCCGATGTCGTAGGCCCAGCCGTCTCCGCCGAAGATCCAGATGCTCTTCTTGTTCAGGTAATTCTTCTCCTTGAGAATTTCCTTCGCAAGGTCGGCGGCGGCGCCGGACTGACCGCTGAGGGCCTCCAGCTCCTTGATATACTCTTTGGTCGCCTGAGTGTTGGCGGCGCCATCGTCCATGGTGTCCAGCCAGTTCTTGGCGGCGGCTTCCAGAGCGGGAGCCACGCCCAGAGCAATCAGCTCTTCGGTCTTTTGGCGCAGCTTGTTGCGGATGGTCTTCTGAGCCAGATACATACCGTAGCCGTACTCGGCGTTGTCTTCAAACAGGGAGTTGGCCCAAGCGGGACCATGGCCTTCCTTGTTCTTGGTGTAGGGAGTGGAAGGCGCGCTGCCGCCCCAGATGGAGGAGCAGCCGGTGGCGTTGGCGATATACATCCGGTCGCCGAAGAGCTGGGTGACCAGCTTGGCGTAAGGAGTTTCGCCGCAGCCTGCGCAGGCGCCGGAGAATTCCAGCAGGGGTTGCTTAAACTGGCTGCCCTTGACGGTGGTCTCCTTGAACTTGTCAAAGACTTCGGGCTTCGCGGGCAGGTCGAAGCAGTAGGCAAAGACATCCTGCTGCTCCAGCTGGCTCTCCAGAGGCTGCATGACCAGCGCCTTTTCGCCCTTCTTGCCGGGGCAGACGTTGGCGCAGCTTCCGCAGCCGGTGCAATCCAGCACGGTGGGAACCATAGCGAACTTCAGCCCGGGCAGACCGGTGGCGTCCACAACCTTGGTGCCCTTGGGAGCCTTGGCGGCTTCCTCTTCGGTCAGCAGGAAGGGGCGAATGACGGCGTGCGGGCAGACGTAGGAGCAGAAGTTGCACTGGATGCAGTTTTCGGGCTTCCAGCAAGGAACATCCACGGCGATGCCCCGCTTCTCGTAAGCGGCGGAACCCAGAGGGAAGGTGCCGTCTTCCCGGCCGGAGAAGGCGGAAACCGGCAGCTGGTCGCCCTTCTGGGCGTTGACGGGAATCAGGATGTTGTTGACATAATCGACCAGTTCCTTATCGTTGCCCTCGGCCTTGGGATGCTCAAACTTGCCGGTGGCGTTCTTCCAGGAGTCGGGAACTTTTACTTCGCGGACGCACTCCACGCCCTTGTCGATGGCGTCATGGTTCATCTTGACGATGGCGTCGCCCTTGGCGCCGTAGCTCTTGGTGGCGGCGTCCTTCATATACTTGACGGCCTCGTCGATGGGAATGATGTTGGCCAGCTTGAAGAAGGCGGCCTGCAGAATGGTGTTCACTCTGCCGCCCAGGCCCAGTTCACGGCCGATGGAGATGGCGTCGATGGTGTAGAGCTTGATGTTGTTCTCGGCAATATATCTCTTGACATCGCCGGGCAGGTGGGTTTCCAGCTCCTCGTCGGTCCACGGGCAGTTGAGCAGGAAGGTGCCGCCGGGCTTTAAGTCGCTGACCATATCGTACTTGCCGATATAGCTGGGGTTATGGCAGGCCACAAAGTCGGCCTTGTTGATGAAGTAGGTGCTCTTAATGGGCTTCTTGCCGAACCGCAGGTGGGATACGGTGACACCGCCGCTCTTCTTGGAGTCGTAGGAGAAGTAGCCCTGGGCGTACATATCGGTGTGGTCGCCGATAATCTTGATGGAGTTCTTGTTGGCGCCTACGGTGCCGTCGGCTCCCAGACCCCAGAACTTGCAGCTGGTGGTGCCTTCGGGAGCGGTGTCGGGATTCTCGCCCACAGGCAGGCTCAGGTTGGTGACGTCGTCCACGATGGAGAGGGTGAACTTGGGCTTTACGCCGCCGTTTTCGGCGTTCTTGTAAACGGCGATGATGTCGGCGGGCTGAGTGTCCTTGCTGCCCAGACCATAGCGGCCGGAGTAGACGGGAACTTGGTCAAACTTGCTGCCCTTGAGAGCCAGCACAACGTCCAGATGCAGAGGCTCGCCCAAAGCGCCGGGCTCCTTGGTGCGGTCCAGAACGGAGATGCTCTTGACGGTTTCGGGAATAGCGGCAATCAGCTTGTCGGCGCAGAACGGACGATACAGACGAACCTTGACCAGTCCATACTTGCCGCCTCTGGCGTTGAGGTAGTCGATGGTCTCCTCAATGGTGCCGCAGACGCTGCCCATGGCGATGATGATGTGCTCTGCGTCGGGAGCGCCGTAGTAGTTGAACAGGCCGTAATCGGAGCCGATCTTCTGGTTGACCTTGTCCATGTATTCCTCTACGATGGCGGGCAGGGCGTTGTAGAAGACGTTGGAAGCCTCTCTGGCCTGGAAGAAGATGTCGGGGTTCTGAGCGGTGCCCCGCTGTACGGGACGATTGGGATTGAGGGCGTTGTCGCGGAATTTCCGAACGGCTTCCATATCCAGCATGTCGGCCAGGTCTTCGTAATCCCAAACGGAAATCTTGTCCACCTCGTGGGAGGTGCGGAATCCGTCAAAGAAGTGGAGGAAAGGCACCCGGCCCTTGATGGCGGAAAGGTGAGCTACCGCGGCAAGGTCCATCACTTCCTGCACGCTGGAAGATGCCAACATGGCAAATCCGGTCTGACGGCAGGCGTAAACGTCGGAATGATCGCCAAAGATCGAAAGAGCGTGAGAAGCAACCGCGCGGGCCGACACGTGAATGACGGCGGGCAGGTTTTCACCGGCCATCTTGTACATGTTGGGGATCATCAGCAGAAGTCCCTGAGAAGCCGTGAACGTCGTGGTCAATGCACCGGCAGCCAGAGAGCCGTGTACGGTACCGGCGGCGCCTGCCTCACTCTGCATTTCCACTACCTGTACCTGCTGGCCAAAAAGGTTCTTTTGGCCGCTGGCCGACCACTTATCCACCACTTCCGCCATAACCGATGAGGGAGTGATGGGATAGATGGCCGCCACGTCGGTAAAGGCATACGCAACGTGGGCCGCAGCTGTGTTGCCATCCATTGTTTTCATTTTTCTTGCCATTCTTGTGTATCCTCCCAACTTAAAAGTTCCTTAATCAGCAAGAGTCATATTATGCATTTATACCCAATAAATAGTATCACGAAATCCTCAGAAAGTAAATAGAATAGGGAAAAACCGTATATGCACACAAATTTTACCGGTATGACAGGAATTTTTAGACATTTTTTTAACAAGCCCCTTTCCGTCTCTCTTAGGGTGCCACTCTTTTCTCTGTGAATTCACACTTTTTTTGATTTTTCATATGATGGTAGAGAACAGACAGCAAGAAAAGTGCGAAATTCCCAGAAAACATAAATTTTGAATTTGAATCGGTATCTTGGAAGGGAGCGATGGGATGAACGCCATTATCGTCGTTATCATCTGCCTGCTGGCTTCGGTGGGAATTGTGCAGGCGCTCAGCTGGCTCATCATGGGGTTGGCACACAATCCCGAATGGAGCGCCATACAGGTGGTGCCGCTGTGCAACGACCCCGAAGAACTGGAAGCGCAGTTAAGGTACGAGCTGTTTATGCTGCGGTGGAGCACCAGCCCGCGTCCGCAATATCTCATCTTTTTGGACACCGGCTTGGACGAAGAGGGGCAAACCATCTGCGACCGGCTTCTTTCCGGGGTGGGCGGCGTCAACATCTGCTCCCCTGACGAACTGCCAAAGCTTGCCCTCAATCTGGCCCAAGGCAAATATCCGGTATAGTATTCCCTACATACAGAAAAACTTGCAATGCCCCGGTCCGTCAAGAACCGGGGCATTTGTGTTTCTCATTCATGGCCGAGAAGGCTCAACTGGTCGGAAATCCGGGCAAAAGCCGCCAAATCCAGCTGCTCCGCCCGCGCTCCCGGGTCCACCTGCGCCTGCTCCAGCAGGGCGGCCATCTGCTCCTTTGGCAGATTGAGCGCCGCCGAAAGCCCGTTGAGCATGGTCTTACGCCGCTGGGCGAAGGCCCCCCGCATCACTCGAAAGAGCATCGCCTCATCTTTGACCGGCACCGGCGGCTCCTTGCGCAGGGTCAGGCGCACCACCGCCGAATCCACCTTGGGGGGCGGCAAAAAGGAGCCTTTGGAGACGACGAACAGCAGCTCCGGTTTGGTGTACCAGGCGATGGCGGCGGTGATGGCCCCCGCCTGCCGGGAGGGAAGCTCCGCGCAGATGCGCTGCGCTGTCTCCTTTTGCAGCAACACGGTGACGGACTCCAAAGGCAAACGGGATTCCAGCAGCCGCATCAAAATGGGGGTGGTGATGTAGTAGGGCAGGTTGGCGCAGACAATCACCGGCAGGTCGCCGAATTTGGCAAGAAGCTCTTTCAAATCCAGCTTTAAAAAGTCACCCCAGACAATTTCCACGTTGGAGTAGTCCTTCAAGGTTTCTTCCAGGGCCGGAGCGAGGCTCTGGTCCAGCTCCACCGCCACCACCTTGTCGCAGCGCCGGGCCAGCTCCGTGGTCAAAACGCCGATTCCGGGGCCGATTTCCAACGCCCCCACGCCGGGGCCTGCCCCCGCCGCCTCCGCCATGCGGGGGCAGACGCCGGGGTTGATTAAAAAGTTCTGCCCCAGTCCCTTTTTGAGATGCAGGCGATGACGGGCAAGCAGCGCACGCACCACCGCCGGATTGGAAAGGTCGGCCATGGAAAAACCTCCGTTTGTGTGTGTTGGATTTGCATTTGCATGAATGTATGTTTTGCAGTATAATAAACCAAATACTGTTGGGAAACCCAACAGACATCGGATTTTTGGAGAAAAGTGGGTGCTTTCATTGACCAGACGTGACAAAATCAACTATTACCTCGATATTGCCGAAACCGTGCTGGAGCGTGGCACCTGTCTGCGCCGGAACTTTGGTGCCATCATTGTCAAAAACGACCAAATTGTGTCTACCGGGTATTCGGGAGCTCCCCGGGGGCGGCGCAACTGCAGCGATATTGGGGAATGCATCCGCGCCCGGATGAACATTCCGCGGGGGGAGCGGTACGAGATGTGCCGTTCGGTCCACGCCGAGGCCAACGCCATCATCCACGCCGCCCGGACGGATATGATGGGCGCCACCTTGTACCTTTGCGGCAAGGAAATGTCCAACGGCGAATACGTAGAAAACGCCAACCCCTGCTCCATGTGCAAGCGGATGATTATCAACGCCGGCATTTCCCAGGTCATTGTCCGCAACACCAAGGATGAATATACCGTCATTCTGGTGGAGGATGCGTGGGTCAACCACGACGAATCCCTGCTGGGGGTCACCGGATATTAAAGGAGCTCGCCATCCAATCGAGGCAGGCGACAGTTGAACGGGAGGAAAAACGCATGCGGTTGGACAAGCTGGTTTCCCACGGGGCAGGCATCAGCCGCAAGGAAGCGGCCGACGCCATCCGGAGCGGCCGGGTGCTGGTGGACGGCCAGGCGGTCACCCGCCCGGAAACCCACTGCGACGAGGGCTCCGCCATCACCTTGGACGGCAACCCCATTGTGACCGGAAACCGGTACTACATGCTCAACAAGCCCGCCGGAGTCATCTGCTCCACCCGGGACGCCAAAGGCCCCACCGTTCTGGACCTTTTGCCCGTCTATCTGCGCAGGGATTTGTTCCCGGCCGGGCGGCTGGACAAGGACACCGAAGGGTTTGTGCTGCTCACCAACGACGGCGCCTTTGCCCACCGGATGCTCTCCCCCAAAAAGAAAATCGGGAAAACCTACCGGGTCACTTTGGACGCCCCTTTTTCCCTGGAGACCCTCCAGCAGGCATTTGCCCAGCCCATGGATTTGGGCGACGGGGACATCACCTCCCCCGCCCGGCTGCGCCTCATCGAAGACGGCGACCGGCCCGTGGCGGAACTGGTGATTTACGAAGGGCGGTTTCATCAGGTCAAGCGGATGTTCGGCCGCTTTGGGCTAAAGGTCATCGCCCTCAAGCGGGAAGCCATCGGGGGGCTTGTTTTGGACCCCGGCCTTGCCCCCGGTCAATGGAAGCCTTTGACTCAGCAGGATTTGGCGAAGATATTTTCCGTTTCCGACGATTAACACAATCCAGGACCACACAGTTTGAGCTGCAGCCGGTTATTGGGGCTGCAGCTCATTTAAGTCGATGCGGTAGCGGAGCATATCCCGGTGGGCCGGTCTGTTCCCCTGTTCGGCATGCTTGCTGCGAGCAAAGTAATCCCGCCAAACGCCCACCACCCGAAACCTCATGCGGATCAGCAAAGCATGGCGGCGGAAGTCGCCGTCTCCCACGCCAATTTCGATATAGCTGCCTCCCTGCACCCGCACATAGTCCATGACGTACATCAGCATCTGGTAGGTGACCTCCGACTCCTCCGGAATGGACGCCACCGCCAGATTGACAATTTCAAAATAGTTTTTGCGCCTGGCCAAAAGGCAAACCGCCACCGTCTGCCCCCCCAGCACTCCCACAAAGGTGTCGCACAGGTTGAGCTGCCGCATGGCTTCCGGCAGGGACGGCTGCTCCCGCAGCAGCAGGTCAATATCCGCCAGATCCTTGTTGGCCACAATGGAAAAGTTGTCCATGTTCCGGTCTCCTTTCCCTCTCGCCCGTTTGCCGGTCGATCAGAAGGGGTTGTTCCTATCTTCACTATACCATATCCCCGGCGGTCAAGCCAACAGCTTTTCCGCCTTTTTTCGGTCGATGGCCCGGCAGCGGTGAACCATCCGCCCCTCCCCCCGGGTGCGGATCAAAACGTCGCAGGTGCCTCCAAACCGCTGCAGGAACCCTTGCCGCAGCTCAATCTGCACCATTTTATCCCGCTGCACCACCACGGTGTGGAGGTAAAACCCCCTGGAATAGCGCAGGGTAAAGACGTCTCCCTGACGGGCAAGGCCGCCGGTGCGGTAGTCAAAAATGCGGGCCAGCAAAAACACCACGCAGGGCACCATGGCCATGCCCCCCACAAAAAGGGCAAAGGAAGTCCACCCTTCCATCCGCCAGGTAATCACACCCGTGGCGATGGGAACCCCGAAGCAAAGGCACAAAGGCTGGGCCAAAAACCGCAGAATCCCCTTCCTGCTGGCGGGCAAGGTGCAGGCGGCGGGAGACAGGTTGGGGAACAGCTGCGCGCGGTGCTTTTGAAACCGGAATTCCCCTTCGGTGGGGACCAGGCAGGTGATGTCCTCCTTCTGCTTGCCGTAGCCCACCGCCGAAATGTAGAGGGAATACAGGCCCATCACCCTGGTGGTCAAGCTCTGGCGGATGTCGATGAAGTTAATTTCCCCGTATTTCACCAGATATTCCCTGGTGGTGACGGTGCCCCCCACAATGTGCAGGCTGTCCCCCTGCCGGGATACCTGCATGTTTTTGTACCGCAGGAAGGTGCGGATAAAGCCCACCGCCCATCCGACCAGCAGAAGGTAGGCAAGGGCGGCGGCCGCGGGGGGAATGCCAAAGGCAAGGGAACGGGTGGTTTCCTCAAAGGTGTCGATGAGCAGGCGGGAAAACTCCGCCCCCAACAGCTCTCCGCTCTGGGAGATAAAGGTGGCGATAAAGACAATGCTCGCTAAAGAGTTGGAGTTGAGGATGCTCAGCGCCAGAATGGAGGAATTGCGAGGGGTGTAAATCCCCGTTCCTTTGGCAAGGGTGCCCTGCGCCTTTGGGCCTTTCCCCCACTGGAGCAGGGCGTCGGCGTTGCCGGGGGAAAGAAGAATGGTCAAATCGGCGTTGGAGCGGCTGCCTCCCATGGTGTCCACCCGCACCCGCGCCGCCCGAAACGGCTGGAGGTAAAAGGGGTGCATGACGGATATGGTCACAATCTTCCGCCAGGGAATGAGGGTTTCCCGCTGGAACAGCACCCCAGAGGTGATGTAAAGGGTGTCCTCGTCCCAGCGGTAGGTCAGCCTCCACCAACGCAAAACGGCAATGGCCACCATCAGCAGCAAAATCAGTACGTCGGCCCAGGCGCCGGCCAGCCATCCGGTCAGGTTGTTTCCCAGGGCGGCAAAAAAGCCCCGCAGCAATGGAATGATAATCAGGTAGACCACTCGCCACAGGTTGCCCAGTATGGTAATGGGATGAGCCCGGTATGGAGAGGACATAACACGACTTCCCCTGCTTGACAGTTCTTTTTGGAAAGCCCGCGGGGATATCCGCCCCTTTCCCCGCGGGTAAAAAAGGATGATGGGAGCATCATCCTTTTTGCGCTAGAAAGGTTGCTGCTTAGTTTACAGCAGCTTTGCCATCAGATGGCCGGTAATCAGCTTGGGATAGAAGTAGGTGGATTTTTGAGGCATCTTCTCCCCGGCGGCGGCGACGTCGGCAATCTCCTGCACCTTGGTGGCGTTGAGCAAAAAGGCGCAGTTGGCCTTACATTGAGCGACGGTGGCAAAGGCTTCCGCCGCGTCCCGGGTGTAGTACAGATTCCGCTGATTGGCCATGTTTTCTTTATCTATGCCCAAAAAGCGCTCCAAAATCAGCAGGTGCAGCACGTTGACATCCAAAAGCTGATAGGCTCTGCTGGCGTGTGGCAGCAGCTGTTTCATCACTTCTTCGCTGCGCAGCTTGAGCAGGTAGGCGCCCTGGGGCAGGCAAAGGCCCAGCACCTTTTCCCCCGCCTTTTCGGCCTGTTTCATAACCTCTTCCAGTTCGCCGACCGCAACCGGAGTGACGGCAAAATGCTCGCCGCAATCCTTGAGCAGCTGCTGGGCGTCAAACCGCTCCAGCCCGTGGACCACCCGATGGGTGGGGAACACCACAAGGCCGGGATGCTCCATATGTACCAGGGTCATCATCACATAATCCGCCTGGCCAATATCCCTGCCCTGGGCCATCAGGCTGTTGCGGTAGTTGAGGGCGGTTTCGTAGCGGTGGTGGCCGTCGGCGATGTAGAGCTTCTTTTCCGCAAACAAATGGCAGATGGTTTGAATTTCGGCAGAATCCTCAATTTTCCACACCCGGTGGGTGATGCCGTCGGCGCTTTGGAACTCCTCCAAAGGCTGCTGCTTTGTGGCCGCCTCCAGCCGGGGGAAAATTTGGTTTTCCTCGTCAAAGTACAGACTGTACACCGAACTGAAGTTGCAGCCGGTGGCGGTCATCAAATTGAACCGGTCGGTTTTGGCCTTGGAAAGGGTTTGCTCGTGGGGCAGCACCACGCCCTTTTCAAACTCCTCCAGTTTGACCATGCAGCAAAGGCCCAGCAGGCTCTTTTGCTCGCCAGCTACGGTAAACACTTCCTCGTAAAGGTAAAGGCCGGGAGTCTGGTCGGTGGCGAGAATGCCCTGGTCCATCCATTCCCGGAAGGTGGCTTGTGCTTGCTGATAAGGGTCCTGCCCTTCCCGGGGCAGCTCCAGCCGGATGATATTGTAAGGGTTGCGGGCAAGGTATTCTTCCCGCTCTTTCTCGCTGATGATGTCGTAAGGGGGGCAGGTCAGTTGGTCCAGAGGACCGGCCTTGGGGGTAAACCGCAAGGCTCCAAAGGCTTTGATGGTGGCCATTGTCATTCCTCCTCAGGTTGTGGGATCGACGGCATGGATGCAAACCGGTGCCGCGATACCGTGGGCATAGTAAAACAACGCTTTTTCGGTTATTATATCTCATAAAACGTCCAGGGGAAAGCATTTTTTATTGTTACCGAATTTCTATTTTCGGCCAGGCCAGCAGATTCACTTTGATTTAACAAATTTTTCGGAAGTTTTTGGTATGATATATTTCGTAATTGCTCTTTCAAAAACCGCTCTTTATGGATTTCCAATTCTTATGGAAAGAGGAGAAGTATGATTGAAGTCAGGGAGCTCACCAAGCGTTACGGCATCAAATACGCCGTGGAAAACGTGAGCTTTTCGGTGGGAGAAGGCGAGGTTCTGGGCCTTTTGGGGCCCAACGGAGCCGGCAAATCCACCATCATGAACATCATCACCGGGTATCTTTCCGCCACCGACGGCACCGTCACCATAGGCGGCTACGATATTTTGGAACACCCCGCAAAGGCCAAATCCCAAATCGGATACCTGCCGGAGCAGCCGCCCCTTTATCTGGACATGACGGTGGAGGAGTATCTGCATTTTTGCTTCCGGCTTAAAAAGCTGAAGGGAAACAAAAAGCAGCACATTGCCGAAGTCTGCGAAAAAGTGGGAATCGAGGACGTGTTTGGCCGCAAAATCGGCAACCTGTCGCGAGGGTACCGGCAGCGGGTTGGCCTTGCCCAGGCGCTGCTGGGGAGCCCTCCCATCCTCATTCTGGACGAGCCCACGGTGGGGCTGGACCCCCGCCAAATCACCGATATCCGCAACCTCATCAGGGAGCTGGGCAAGCAGCACACGGTGATTTTGTCCTCCCACATCCTCTCGGAGTTGCAGGCCATCTGCCCCCGGGTGGCGGTGATTCACCAGGGCCATATCATTGCGGACGGCTCCCCCCACACGCTGGCCCATTCCATGGCGGGGGGAAACCGCCTGTACGCCCGCATCGACGGCCCCAAGGAACCGGTTCGCCGGATGCTGGAGCAAATCGCCGGAGTGGAGAAAGTGGAGGAGCTGGGCCCCCGGGAAGGGGCCTTTGAGTGGGCCATTTACCCCAAAGAAGGGGTGGACGTTCGGCGCCCGCTTTTCTTTGGACTTTCCCGCAACCGCTGGCCCCTTCTCTCGCTGCAGGACAACGAGATGTCGCTGGAGGAAATCTTTTTGGCCCTCACCGCCCAGGCGGAGGAGCAGGCCCGCCAACAGGCTTTGAACGAACAAGCCTCCGAGGAAGAAGATGGCGACGCTTCCGAGGAAGACGTGGAACAGGAGGAGGAGTTGCCATGAGAGCCGTTTTGCGCCGGGAGCTTTCCGCCTACTTCCACTCCCCCATCGGATATGTGTTTTTGGCGGTGTTTTATTTCTTTTCCGGGTACTTTTTTACCCTCACCTGCCTGCGCAGCATGAACGCCAGCTTAAGCGGCGTCTTTGCGGGGCTGTTCAGCATTCTGCTGTTTTTGGTGCCCATCCTCACCATGCGGCTGATGAGCGAGGAGCTGAAGGGCAAAACCGACCAGCTTCTGCTCACCTCCCCCATTTCCCTCACCGGCATGGTGCTGGG
>JAKPGH010000115.1:5000-17420 GCA_029550985.1 Bacillota bacterium | reverse complement strand
TGCGCCCAGAATCACCCGCTCCATGATGTGGTTGCGGGGGTAGGTGTCGATGCGGATATCCCGATAGCCCATGCTCCGGGCTTTAGCGACAAGATGCTCCATCATCTGGCGGGCAAGGCCCTTGCCCCGTACCTTGGCGCTGACCGCCACCCGGTGAATGGCTGCATAGCGCGGGTGGGTGGAATCCCACCCACCTTGGGTGATGTTGGAGTAGCTTTCGTCCTCGCCTTCCACCAACGCGGCGTAGCCGAACATCTCGTTATCCAGCAGGAATACATAGCCTTCCTGCCGCAGGATGTCTTCCTCAATCATCTCCCGGTTGGGGCCGAATCCGTCCTGCCACTGGGGAGAACCCTGCTCCTGTAAAAATGCCCGCGCCTCCTCCACAATGGACAGGATGCTCTCCAAATCAGTCATGCGGGCTGTTCTCATGTCGCAGGTCATGGGTTACACTTCGTCGAAAAAGGCGCGGTGGATGGCCAGCACGGCTTTTTCGCCCAGTTCCTTGTCGATCAAAACGGAAATCTTAATCTCCGAGGTGGAGATCATGTGGATGTTGATGTTGGCTTCTCCTAGAGCTTCGAACATGCGGGCGGCCACGCCAGGGTTGGACTCCATGCCCGCGCCCACAATGGAAACTTTGGTGATGTTCTCGTCGGCGGTAATCTTCTTGATGCCCAGAGAAGGCGCAATTTCCTCCAGAGCCTGCACCGCTTCGGCGCAATCCTTTCTGGCCACCGTGAAAGTGATGTCCTTGGTGTCCTCCCTGCCTACGCTCTGCAGGATGATGTCCACGTTGATGTTGTGGCTGGCCATCACCGAGAACACCTTGAAAGCGACGCCCGGCCGGTCGGGAAGGCCCACCAGTGAGATGCGAGCTACGTTGTCGTCTTTTGCCACGCCTTTAATCAGCATTTTTTCCATTTTGCAAACCTCCTTCACCACTGTGCCGGGTACGCGTTCCAGACTGGAAAGCACCTCCAGCTTTACATTGTACTTTTTGGCCATTTCCACCGAACGGTTGTGGAGCACCTGGGCGCCCAAAGAGGCCAGCTCCAGCATTTCATCGTAGGTGATTTCGTCCAGTTTGATTGCATTTTTGACCAAACGGGGGTCGGCGGTGTAGACGCCGGGAACGTCGGTGAAAATCTGGCAGCGCTTTGCCTTGAGAACGGCCGCCAAAGCCACGGCGCTGGTGTCCGAACCGCCCCGTCCAAGGGTGGTAATGTCGTCGTAGCGGTTGAGGCCCTGGAAGCCGGTGACCACCACAATGTTCTTTTTATCCAGCTCGTTTTCGATGCGCTCTTTGTTGATGCGGCGCACCCGAGCCTTGCCGTGGTTGGCGTCGGTGAGGAATCCCGCCTGCCATCCGGTGAGGGAAATGGCGCGATAGCCCAACTTTTTCAGGGCCATGGTCAGCAGAGCGGCGGAAATCTGCTCGCCGGTGGCAAGCAGAGCATCCATTTCGCGTTCATCCGGCCGGTCGGTGATTTCGTGGGCTTTTTCGATCAAATCGTCGGTGGTGTCTCCCTGCGCCGAAACGACCACCACCACGTCATGGCCCTGGTCGTAGGTATCGGCGATGATTCTGGCCACGTTGAACAGGCGCTCGGTATCCCGAACCGACGTGCCACCAAATTTTTGTACAATTAGGCTCATCTCTTTCTCCTCCTCTAGTCGGCGCGTTTAGTCCAACATGACCACTACACCGTTATTGTCTATGGAAAGTATATGCAATTGCCAGCTTGTCAGTCCCATCTCGTCCAAACCGTCCCGCACCTTCTGCTCAAAGTCCAACACGTGGTCGTTGAAGATGGCAATCAGGCTGGAACCGGCTCCGCTGATGTAGGCGGCATAGCATCCGGAATCGTAGCAGAGTTTGATAGCCTCCTCCCCGTGAGGGATGAACTTCATTCGATAGGGCTGATGGAGACGGTCCCCCGCCGCCACCCGGAGGTTTTCATACTTGCCGGAGTAGAGGCTGACCGCCATCAAAGCCGCCCGGGCCAGGTTGTAGCGCCCGTCCATGTGGGAAATGGTTTCGGGCAGCACCGCCCGGGCGATGCTGGTTTTCAGTTCAAAATCGGGGATGATGGCCGCAAATTTCAGTTCGGAGCCAATTTCCTGTTTGACGTAGTGGACGGTATCCCCTTCCAGAACGGCGGTGACCAGCCCTCCGATGAGGGCGGGGGTGGAGTTGTCGGGATGCCCCTCCATCACGGCGGCGATGTTGATGATTTCATCCTGAGTCAGGGGACGTCCCATCAGTTCGTTGGCGCCCACCAGCCCGCCGATGATGCAGGCGGAGGAACTACCCAGTCCCCGTGCTTGGGGAATATGGCTCAGTTGTTCGATGGCCAGCCCCGGCAAGGGTTTGCCGCAGAGGTCATGCAGGTACTTGGCGGATTTGTATACCAGGTTTTCCTCGTCCAGAGGGATATCCGCCCCATCTCGGGAGAGAATGGATACCCTGTCGTTGTATTCCATGTAGACGTAATTATACAGGTTCAGCGCCAATCCCAGACTGTCGAAGCCTGGACCGATGTTGGCGCTGGTGGCCGGAATTCTCACTTTGACCATAAAAGCGGAACCACCTTTGTCACGAAATCGTTGCCCTAAGAGCATCCTATTCCATTCGCACCCAAAGGTGAAAAGGAAAAGAGCAACTATAATGTATTTTTCAAGGCGTTACGGCCTCCACACCCTTAAGTTGGAAAGCACCTCCACCCCCTGGGAGGCCAGGGCCGCCAGTTTTTCCTCCAACTCATAGCCGCTGACGGGAGCGGTGGTGAAGGCTTCCTCGTCTGCGGGCTTTCCGGGACGGCGCAGGATGTGAACCTCCCCGAAGGCGGCGCCGATTTTGGCAAGGAGCCCCTTGCCCCGGCAGCGCAAATAGCGGGGGCAGACATCTTCTCTGGCGTCGATGACGTTGCTGCCGTCGGAATCGCTCCACTGCAGGGTGGCGATGGGGCCTTCGGCGGTGACGCAGTCGATGATGTCGCTGACCACGGCGGAGGCGGTGGGCAGTTTGCCGGCGCCCTTGCCGTAGAACACCACGTCGCCGGTCACCTCTCCCCGCACCAGAATGGCGTTGAACACGTCGTCCACCCGGGCAAGAGGGCTTTCCTTGGAAACCAGGCAGGGCCCGGTGGATACAAAGCATTTGCCGTCGATGCGGCGGGTCTGCCCCAGCAGCTTGATGACGCAGTTTTCGTCCTCGGCGTACTGGATGTCCTCCAAAGTGATGTTGGTAATGCCCTGCATCTCCACCGTGTCGGGGTAAACATGGCTGCCGAAAGCCAAAGAGGCCAGGATGCAGATTTTGCGGCAGGTGTCCAGGCCCTCCACGTCGGCGGCGGGGTTGGCCTCCGCATAGCCCAGTTTCTGGGCTATTTTCAAGGCCTCGTCAAAACCCATGTTCTCCTGAATCATTTTGGTGAGGATAAAGTTGGTGGTGCCGTTTAGAATGCCCACAATCTCGTCGATTTCGTCGGCGACCAGACTCTGGTGCAGCGGCCGGATGATGGGAGTGCCGCCGCCCACGCTGGCTTCAAAGAGGAAATTTTGCCCGTGTTCCCGGGCCAGTTGCACCAGCGCGGCGCCTTTGGCCGCCACCAGTTCCTTGTTGGAGGTTACCACGCTTTTGCCCGCCCGCAGGGCAGCGGACACGTATTCAAAAGCGGGGGAGATGCCCCCCATGACCTCCACAACCACTCGAATTTCCGGGTCGGACACAATTTCGTCAAAACTCTTGGTAAACAAATGACCGTAAGGCAGATGGGAAAAATCGCGAATATCCAGTATCTTTTTCACATAGAGGTCGGTGCCGGCCTTTTTGCTAATGCTGGCCCGGCTGCGCTCCAGCACCTCCACGACGCCGGAGCCTACCACTCCGTGCCCCAAAACGGCTACCGCTATCATACGAATGCTCTCCTTTTATGTTGTTGTCAGGGGGAAGCCTTTACTCAGTTGGAAAGGATGCGCAAATTCACTACTCCATCCAAAGCCTGCAGCTTTTGGGCAAGAGTTTCAATGTCCACAGTCAGGGCATCGGTGCGCATGGAAATGGAAATGGGAGCCACACTGTCTACCGGAATATTCTGATTGATGGTGAGGATGTTGGCGCCACATTTGGAAAGGATGGCCAACAGTTCGGACAGCATTCCCGGCTGGTCGGCCAGTTCGGCTGTCAGGGTGGCCATCTGTCGGGCGCTGGTGTTTTGATAGGTAAAGACGTTGTCCTTGTATTTATAAAAGGCGCTGCGGGAAATTCCCACCGCCTTGGTGGCTTCGGACAAGCTTTTGGCTTTGCCCTGGGCCAGCAACTGTTTGGCCTGCACCACCTTGAGAAATACTTCCGGCAGCACCTTGCTGTCCACCAAAAGGTATCGGCTGCCTGAAGTCCCCGGCGAATCCTGCAAACTGTCCACCCCCCATAAACGTGTGTATTCAGGTAAGAAACACTATAACACGAAGGGCAGACGGCAACAAAACGGATTCTGCCGAAAAATTGGCGCTGAGGCTTAAAATACCGCAAAATTTGGAGATTAGATGGGAATTCCTTTTAAATCCTCACGATTTTTCAATTTTTTGTAAATTATAATTTGAATTTTCCACATAAATACTATAAATTTAAAACATTCATCAACAACCGCCGGGCCCCGCAAAAAAATCCAGCAAATGGCGGCGTTTTTTTGCCGTATTGTGATACAATTAACGCAGGAGCAACTGCAACAGCAACGGAACGGTGAGGACGCAGAGCAGGGTGGAGATGAGCACCATTTTGGAGCAGAACAGGCTGTCCCCACCCCGCTCCTTTGCAACGATGGGCAAGATGGCGGCGCAGGGCATGGAGCCGGAGATGGTCACCACCCCCAGAATGGTGGGGTCGGCAATAAACAGCCGCAACACCCCGTGGGCCACCAGGGCAGTCACCACCAGCCGGACAAAACTGACGATGTAAACCTCTCCGTCCAAAAAGAGGCTTTGAGGAGTGATTCTCGCCAACTGGCAGCCAATGATGATCATGGAAAGGGGAGTGGTCATGGCCGCCAGCATTTTCATAGGGGAAAGGATGGCGGCGGGCAGTCGGAAAGGCAGAAAGAAAAGAGCCAATCCCATAAAGCAGGACAAAACCGGCGGTTTGAGCAGGATGTATTTGAGTCCATAGGCTTCCCCTTCCTCGCCGCTCAAAACCCAGCCGCCCAGGACGTAACAGGTAAGATTAAAGGCAAGGACGATGGGGGCAATCAAAATCAGAACCTGTTCATCGTAGAGAGCCGCGAGAATGGGCTGCGCCATAAACACCGCATTTGGAAAGATGGTGCAGGCAATCCAGGCGCCTTTTCTCGGCGTCGTTTTCCCGGCCAGACGGGCCGCCAGCGTACCCACAGGCCATCCCACGGCGAAGACGACCATCATGCCCGCAAAGGTCAGCCCCATATCCCGCAAAAGGTCCGCCGAATAAGGGGTTTGCAGGTTGGCGATGATAAGGGCTGGAAGGGCCACGTTGGTGAGCAGAGCGTTGAGGGGTTTGTCGTCGGCAATCTTGCCGGTGCGGGTCAGGACCCATCCCGTCAGGGCAAGAAGGAGCAAAGCCACCAACTGCGAAAATATGGTTTGTGCAAAAAACATCCATACACCATCCTCAAACGATATGCGTAAGTACACCCTGTGGGGTTTTTAAACACGTTACAGGCGCTATTATACCGCAAAATGTCGGAAAATGCACCCTAAAAATCGGGAGGATATGAAAAATGAAGCAGTCCAAAACCGTATTAATCACCGGCGCCACCGGCGGACTGGGACAAGCGCTGTGCCGCCAGTTCGCCCGGGAAGGCTATCCGCTTATCATCACCGGGCGCAACCCGACCCGGCTTGCCGCTCTTGCCCGCAGGCTTCAGGCCGCTTTCGGCGTGGAGGTGCGAATCGTCGAACTGGACTTGGGTTGCCAGGGAGCGGCCCGAACGCTGTGCGAGCGCCTGCGGCAAATGGGGGCGGAGGTGGATATTCTGGTCAACAATGCCGGCTTCGGTCTGGGAGGGCCGTTCGTCGAAAACGCCGTCGAAAAGCAGCAGGAGATGCTTTACGTCAACGTCCATGCGGTGACCGAGCTGTGCCGCCGCCTGCTGCCCGGAATGATAAAGCGGGGTTGGGGCAGAATCCTCAATGTGGCTTCCCTGGGCTCCTTTGTGCCGGGTCCCTACAATTCGGTGTACTGCGCCTCCAAGGCCTACGTTTTGTCCCTGACCAGAGCGTTGGCCCAGGAATGCCGCGGCACCGGCGTCAAGGTGACGGCTCTCTGCCCCGGCGCCACCCACACCAGATTTGCCCATCGGGCCGGCATGGAAAGCACCCTGCTGTTCCGGGTGGGGGTGATGAACGCCGCCCAGGTGGCGGCCCAAGGTTACCGTGGCCTGATGGAGGGGAAAACCGTGGTGATTCCCGGCTGCCAGAACAAAGCGGCTTACTTTTTGAGCCGGTTTGCGCCGCAACAACTGGTGACCTGGTCCTCCGGAGCCATGCAGAAGCCCCGGCGGCATGCCCAACGGGAACAGCATGCCTCTTTGCCGCGGCTAACGCGTCGGGAAGGGTTTTCGCACCAATGAAAAAAACGCGTCTGCCTTAGCGACAGACGCGTTTTTCTTTGCAAGGTTTTAGAGAGCTACGACGTTGACGGCCCGCAGCTTGTTGTTCTTAGGGTCGATTTCGGTATCGAAGGTGACTTTCTGTCCCTCGTTCAGAGTCTTGTATCCCTCGGCAACGATTGCGGAGAAGTGCACGAAGACATCCTCGCCACCGTTATCGTTGGAGATAAAGCCAAAACCTTTTTCTGCGTTGAACCATTTTACAGTACCGTTGTACATTGTGGAACCTCCTAATAATTGCTGTGATTCCAAACGACCCTTAGTCATAAAAAATCACATGCTTGTGTCAATCATCAAACGTTCAATGACTAACACAAACATGTGAAGCATATGAGCATCTGGCGACTTTGAAACACTGACGTTAGTATATCACGGCCGCAGGGGAATGTCAACTGCTTTTATTTGCTTTTATTGCCCAATTGCACCAAAATCATGATGAAAGCAAATACAGTTTATGTCACGATGCAAAATAACCTTCCTATAATAATAAAAAGGCAGCCGACTTGAAGGTCGGCTGCCGAAGACAAAGCTTTACGCGGAACGTATTTTTTGCACCAACCAGATGACCACAAACCAGAACAGCTGATAGGCCGCCAGCACCGGAACCGTTATGGTGTTGATGGTGCCCAGGAAGGCCACCAGGGCAATGAGCCCGTAACCCAAAGCGATTTGAACCAGCTGCACCACGGTTGCCGCCAGAATGGAGGAGCGGGCTGCGATACAGGCGCGAAGGGCGCTGACCATGGTGGCGGCCCGGCCGGTGTAGGCGATTTCCGCCATGGCCTCGGGGCGGGGAGCCGTGAGAGCCTGGTACTGCGGGTGCAGTTCCGCCGGCACAATTTTAATTAAATTCTGAGGATAGCCGTAGAGGGACCAGATTTTTTCCGGGCTGAGATTGGGGTCCACCGTGTAGACGATGAGGGTTTTCCCCAGCGATGCCATGTGGTCCAGCTCCACCGCCAAATCCTCGTCGATGTGGTAGCTGACCAGGAAACGGGCGGCCAGTTCCCCGCCCACCGCCAGATAAAAGACCTCGTAGCCTTCCTGCAGGAGTTTGGGGTTGATGTTGTCCTCCACCATGGAAACGCCGTGGGATTGCATCATCTTGGCGTTGCCGATGAGCACCCGGCGGGAATCCACCCAGGCGGAAATTCCCCGGGCGTTTTCGTAGGAGATGTTCTCCACTTTTTTCAGCAGCTGTTTGTTGCCTCCCACCATTTCCAGAAAGACGTGGCTCATGGCGCTGTTGGCGGCGCAGACCACGCTGGCGACGTCCAGAATAGCTTCGTCCACCCGTCCGTTTTCCAGCGCCTTGATGCCGTGAATCTGAATGTGCCCTTTGGGGAAGAGGTCGTTTTCGGACAAAACCAAAGCGGAGATGTCGCAGAAATCCTCCACCGCCTTGTTGCCGCTCACCATGCCGCCTTTGGGCGCCAGCTTGCCGGTGAGCTTGCCCAACGGCACGTTTTCAATAAAGGTGGCGGAAAAGGTGGAGCAAACGCAGAGAATGGCGGTAAAGGCGGTGATGGCCGACGCCATCTGTCCTTTGGTGAAGATGAAGGTGAGAAGCCCCACCACCGCGGCTCCCGCCAGGCAGATGGGAGCCACCACCCGGTTGATGCCCACGTCGTACTTGTCAGAGTAGGAAAGGGCAAGAAAATCGGTGAAGAAGTCGGCCTTGGCCGCCACCGCCACCGCAGGGCGCCGGGGCGTTCCCTTGACAAAGTGGCGGCAAAAGCTCTCGTCGTCGGCAAGGAGCACCGCCTTTTTGGGCCGGTCGGAGGAGATGATTTTAAAGTTGGCCTGAATCCGGGAAATCATGTTCATCTTGCCGAGAGCATTGAAGAACATGCTGATGGCCGCCACAGCACAGTAAAGGGTGAGGTCCTCAGGATGCACCGCGCCGCTTTCGGAGCGGACGGTGGCATAGACACACTGCCCGATGGCTCCCAACATGGCAAGGGCGGCCAGGGAATCGGAGTTGGCCCGCATCTTAAAGAAGCTGATGAGCCCGCCCCCCACGGCCGAACTGCCCACCAGAGCCGTGAGCACCGTCAAAACCGTCAAAGCCAGTAAGTAGGGCCTTAAATGCTGCTCGGGAGCCAAAAAGACGGGAAGCGGCATCTTCAGGTACTTGGCAGAAATCACCAGATACAGCAGGGTTCCCGACAAAATGCCGGTGACCAGCAGCCGAATCACCAGCCACAACTTGACTCGGGCAATGTCGATGGCCACATCCCGGCGGTCCTCCACCGAGTTGTATTCGGAAAAATCAATGGCGGGACGGGGAATTTCCTCGTCCTCCTCGTAGTCCTCCTCGTCCTCGTCGTCGTCCAGGTCCATTTCCAAATCCAGGAGCTCTTCGTCGTCTTCGTCCACCACGCCCAGAATGGTGGGGCCGCGTTTGCGCAGCTCATCCAAATTGGGCTTGGAGAGTTTGGGGATAACCTGGGTTTTACCCGCCACTTCTGCTTCGTCTTCCTCAATGCCCGCCGCCTGCATTACCCCCGCCCGGAAGGCGGAGAAGTCGATGACCGAGCCCTGTTGCTGGGGCTGCTGTGGGGGCGCCCCGAAGCGCCCGTAACGGCTTTGGCGCATGCGGGCCCGGTCGGTGAGGGACTGGACGTGACCGTCAAACCGCAGCGGGTCCTTCCGCTCCTCCTGGAGGGGGGGAAGCTCCACTTCTTCCGTCACGCTGCCCGTTTGCACTTTGGAACTTGCGGCGACCGACGGCCGCGGCTGCCGCAAGGGTTCCTCCTCCTGGGGAAGGGGCTTTTCCTTGCGAAGGGTGGGAAACCCCTCGACGGAGGACTGCTTGGGCCCCACCGCCGGTTCCTGCCCCTTTTGACGGCTCTTCTTTGTTTTAATTTCCAGCAGGATGTCGTCTACCTTGTAGTTTTTATCCATACCCGCGCACTCCTGAATGTTCTGCCGTTATTTTGTGGTCCGGCGGCGAGCGATTTCGTACAGGAGAATCCCCCCTGCCACCGATACGTTAAGTGAGTTCATTTTCCCGTACATGGGAATGGAAACCAGCATATCGCAGCTTTCCCGCACGAGGCGGCCCAGCCCCCGGCCTTCCGAGCCCAGCACCAGAGCCGCAGGTCCTGAAAAGTCCACCTGGGTGTAGGGGACTCCTTCCATATGGGCGCCGTAAATCCAAATGCCCCGCTCCTTGAGCAGCTGAATGGTGGCGGGCAGGTTGGCAACCCTCGCCACCGGAAGGTGCTCCACCGCCCCCGCCGAGGTTTTGGCCACCGTTTGGGAAAGGCCGGCGCTGCGCCGTTTGGGCACAATCAAACCATGGGCCCCCGCCGCCTCCGCTGTGCGGATGATGGCGCCCAGATTGTGGGGGTCCTCAATTTCATCGGCAATGACAAGGAAGGGAGGCTCGTCTCCCGCCCGGTTTAACAAATCCTCCAGCTCATAGTAGCGGGCAGCCGACACCTGCGCCGCCACGCCCTGGTGGTTGCCGCCGCCGGACAGCTCCTCCAGTTTGCGGGCGTCAACTTCCTTGACGGGGATACCCTTCTGTTTTGCCAGAGCAATCAGCTGGCCCAACGAGCCTTCCAGCCCTTTTTGCACCAAAAGATATTCCGTTTGCCTGTCGCTGCGCAGCAGCTCCCGTACCGGCCCACGGCCATATATCATGTCGCTGTTGGAAAGAGATGTCATGGAGTCTGCCACCTTATGCAATATGTATGGGTCTGATGATTATACAGACCCCATTGAAATTCATGGGCAGATAGCGGGAAAAAACCGGCCCTGTGCCCGCAAAACTTCAAAACGTTGGTTGTAGCCATTATAACACAAAATTTGACATTCTACAATTGCAGAACCAGCCAAGTGATGAGGGAACCTGCTCCCGCCGCACCCAAATAACGCAAAACCACTGCCGGCCACCGGCGGGACACCCAAATGCGCCGGGGACGCAATCCCCCCAGGTAGCGGCGGGCGTGGGCCTCCAGCGTGCTGGCATCCTTGTCGGTGCTGTCGGGGCGGACGATTAATATGGCCCGCTCAAACACTTCGTTGCCGGTTTCTGCAATTTCAATGATATTGCGATTGATTCCTTTCACCATGACCAATTCCACCTGTAACCTGGCGTTGTGCCGTTGTATTCTTCCTCATTATCCCCCGAATTTTCTCCAGTATTCCCTCTTTTTAGGAAACAACATTGGCATAAACAGCGTATGCGCATGAAAAAACAGCACTAGCTCTAGTGGTTGACAGACAGTCTGTTTCCATATGTTGTGAAATAGGCGGCGAACAAATTTGCGGAACCAGAAAAAGCCGTGACCATATTCAGGAGAAATTTGAATATTATACTTGCTGTAATAAAGTTATCCACCGCCGCCCGTAAAAAAGCTGTGGAAAACTCTGTGGAAAGTGTGGAAATCCTGATTTTTTCGTGGGGGGAAATTTTTTTTCTTGTGGATTTTCCATTCAGCGGGAGTGAATAAGGGGGTGGGTTCAACAAATAGTTTTACTCCCTTTACCATGGGAGAGATGGCTTTGTTATGCGGGTTTATACTTTGTTCATGATTTTGACGCCGGTTTCTGCTATACTGAATTCGTCCTGTTTCAAGATTTTTCGACAGAGGAACTATTCCACCGGGGGCCGGTTTTCAACGTTTGAGGTGTAAGGATGAACGGCCCCAAAAGAATACGGATGGTATTGTAATCGGCTTTTGATTAAAGGCAAACTTTGAGTTGATAAAGGTGTTGTTAACCATGGATTATACGGCGGGAGAAGTTGCGGGCAACGACTACATCTTAAAAGGCGCCCGCCACTTCGATTTGGCCGCCACTTTGGACTGCGGGCAGGCTTTTCGCTGGGAGCAGGTGGGGGAGGATGCTTTTCGCGGCATCGCCCTGGGACGCGTTCTGGAAATTCAGCGGCGGGGAGAGGACGTGGTGCTGTATGGAGTGAGCGAGGAGGAGTTTCACGTCCGGTGGAAACGCTACTTTGACCTGGACCGGGAATATGGCAAACTCAAGGAGCTGTTTTGCCGGGACCCGGTGCTCCGGCAGGCGGTGGAATATGCTCCGGGCATCCGGGTGCTCCGACAGGACGGGTGGGAGGCTCTATGCTCCTTTATCATGAGCCAGAACAACAACATTGTCCGCAACAAGGGGATGATTGACCGGCTGTGCCGGTTGGCGGGGGAACCGATTCGGGGTGGTTATGCCTTTCCCACACCCCAACGGTTGGCCGCCATGACGGTGGAGGATTTGGCTCCCGCCCGCTGCGGCTTTCGAGCCAAGTACATATTGGATGCCGCCAGGGCCGTCTGCGAAGAGCGAGTCAGTTTGGACCAAGCGGCCAAGTTGCCATTGCCCCAGGCAAGGGAAATGCTGATGCGAATTTACGGGGTAGGCCCCAAGGTGGCGGACTGCGCCCTTCTTTATGGACTAGGGCGGGTGGAGTGCGTGCCCATGGACGTTTGGATGAAGCGGGTGATGGAGCGCTGTTTTCCAAAAGGGCTGCCGGAGTGGGCAAAAGACACCGCGGGAATCGCTCAGCAATATCTGTTTCACTACGCCAGAATGCAGGGACTCAAGTAAACGATACCTTATTATATAAAGAGGAAATTTCCCACCGAAAATCTAGGATATAGGCGCGATTCGGCAGGATAAAATGGGAATCTCACAAAAAATTCAAAATATCTCCAAAACCCCCTTGACATCGCCGGAGGCATATGCTATTATCTTAAAGCTGCCTGATGCGCGGCGCTGAGGAAACCGAAAAGGCTTCTTGAAAAAGAAAAAA
>JAKPGH010000109.1 GCA_029550985.1 Bacillota bacterium | reverse complement strand
AAGATTAGAAATGCCCAAAACTCCAAAAACAAATAAAAAAGCAGCATTACAATAACAATATAACGTATAAATCTTCCAGCGTCAACAGAAATTACAAAGAAACTTAAAAAATCAAAAAGGCGGTAACAACCGCCTTTTTGATTGGAATTTATTTTGGGATTAATCGCAGTCATCCCGGGTGAAGATGCTGTCCAGCGCCCTGTCGCTGGCCAACGAGCCGACGCCCTTGGAAGAAGCAAAGGGGGAGTTGCCCGGCGTTATGTTTAAATGGTCAAAGCCGCAGCCCGCCAGATACTCCAGCAGAAACTCCAGCACTTCCGGCTTGAGCTGCTCGATGACAAAGCCTCCCAGCACAAAATAGTTGACGTTGAGCACCGATTCCATATTCATGATAATGACGGCCAGATGCCGGGCAATGTAGTCGGCCACCCGTATTCTGGTCCGCTGGTCCTGCCCGTGGGCGTCGTAGACGTTGTATTGAAATTGGGTCAGCAAATGCTGGGGCGTGAGCATGGCTTCGGCGGGGGCGCCCATTTGGCTGAAGACGTCGCCAAACACCAGGTTGGCAATTTCGCCGGCGGCAAACTGCTTTCCCCGGCGCACGTGGCCGTTTAAGACAATGCCGCTTCCAATGCCGGTGCCCAGGGTGATGTAAACCAAATCGTCCCCAGACGTCAGCTGCCGCTCTTTAAATTCTCCAATGGCGGCGGCGTTGACGTCGTTTTCAATAAAAACGGGACACCCAAACTGGTGGGAGAGCTGGTCCAGGGGAGTTTTTAAATCGTAATCCACATCCCATCCCAGGAGTGGGGAGGGGGTGGTGGTGCGGTACTGGTTGGTGTCCACCGACGTGGGAAGCGCCAAGCCCATGCCGATGATTTTTTTCCGGGGGATGGCAAATTCGGCGATGAAGCGCTCCAATTGGGCGGGAATGGCTTGGGAAAGCAGGTCGTCCATGGAGCCGTTTAAGATGACCCGCTGGGAATGGACCACTTCATAGTTGAGATTGACGCAGGCGCATTCCAGGTATTTGCCGTCAAAGGATACGCCCAAGGTAAAGAAGGCGTCGGGCACAAATTCCAAAAGCATGGGCTTGCGGCCGGCTCCGCTTACCTCCTGGGCTCCGATTCCTTTGAGGATGTTTAACTGCTCGAAGTAATCCACATGCTTGAGTACGGTGGGGAGGGATATTTTGGTATCCTTGCTGATTTGCATGCAGGACACCACTTGATGCTCGCGGGAACGGATATACTGAAAAATCGTCTGGCGGTTGATGCGCTTCAAATCTTTTCGATCTAATTTCACGTTCGCCCCTGCCTCCCATTTTATTCCAATACCCTTATCTTAACAAATCTGAAGAATAAGTCAATTCATAAACTTATTTAAAAATTAAAAAAAAACAAAAGGAAAGACAGGCACTTTTGCAAATGCCTGTCTCTGGAAGAATGAAACGCTCACAAAGGTTCGCTGGACAAGGGGTGGATTGTCCAGTTTGCTCGGAGCATGGGAAATGGCAATGGGATAGGCTAGACTTAAGGCTTGGGCTGCTTGTCCAAAATATGGGTCTTAAAGAATTCCCGGGCGGTTTGGGGGGAAACGTCGTAGTCCACCCCGTCCAGGCAGACGGAAACGCCCTGTTGACAGCGCTTCATGCAAAATTGCGCTTTCATTTCCACCTGATCGTGGAGGTTGTATTCCTCCACCATCTGCTGGAAGGTTTGAATCACATTGTAGGAACCCTTGAGGTGACAGGAGCTGCCGATGCAAACCATAAGACTTGCCATATCAATGATCCTCCCGGTTGACGTAGGATGTGTGCAGAAGCTCGTGTACTTTTCCTTTGAGAATGCCGTTGTAAAGGGACATCATAAGGGGGTTTTCCTCGCTGCGCTTGATGCTGCAAAGCTTGTCGGCGCTGTACAGGCCCTTGCCGCGCTTGACCTTTTCGGTGTCGGGAACATAGGGCTGTCCGGCTCCCGACACGCAGCCGCCGGGGCAGGCCATCACTTCCACAAAGTCGAAGTGCTCGCCGTTCTTAATCCGCTCGATGAGGGCGGCGGCGTTGCCCAGTCCGCTGACCACGGCAATACGCAGCACCCGGTCGTCCAGGGGAATGGTGCATTCTTTCACGCCTTCCATTCCTCTCATGCCCTTGAGGGCGATGGATTTCAGCGCGGTGGGGCTCTTGTCGGAGACCACCCGGCGCAGCACCGCTTCGGTGACGCCGCCGGTGACGCCGAAGATGACGCCGGCTCCCGTCATGGAGCCAAAGGGAGCGTCCACCGCCTCGGCCTCCAGCTCGGAGAAGATGATGCCGGATTCCTTAATCATCCGAATCAGTTCCTGGGTGGTGATGACGTAATCCACATTGGGAACGCCGTCGGTGGAAAACTCGGGGCGGGCCGCCTCAAACTTCTTGGCGGTGCAGGGCATGACGGCCACATGGACCACCCGGCGGGAGGAGGTGGAGTATAGCTCCTTAATCACCGATGCGAACATCTGCATGGGAGAGCGGCAGGTGGAAAGGTGAGGCAACAGCTCAGGGTGATGCTTTTCGCAGTACAGAACCCAGGCGGGGCAGCAGGAGGTAAACAGGGGCATGTCGGGGTTGGTTTCCAGACGCTTGAGCAGCTCGTTGGATTCCTCCAGCACCGTCAAGTCGGCGCCGGTGGAGGTGTCGAACACCTCGTCAAAGCCCATGCGGCGCAGGGCGGCCACCACCTTGCCCATGGCGTTTTCGCCTTCGGGGATGCCCAGTTCCCTGCCCAGAGCCACCCGCACGGCGGGGGCAATCTGGACGGTGACCTTGGCGTTGGGGTCGTCCAGGTCCTTCCACAGGCGAGCGGTGTCGTTTTTCACCACCAAAGCGCCGGTGGGGCAGACCGCCGCGCACTGGCCGCAGCCTACGCAGCAGCTTTCGGCAAGGGGCTTGTCAAAGACGGTGGAGATGGTCATCTTGGAGCCCCGGTGGGCGAAGTCGATGGCCCCGACCTGCTGAATTTCGTTGCACATCCGGACGCAGTCGCCGCAGAGAATGCACTTGCTCTGGTCCTTGGTGATGCAGGGGGAGGAGACGTCGATTTTGGGTTCCTTGGCGGTGTTGGGGAAGCGGACGTCGGTGATGTGAAAGCGCTTGGCCAGATCCTGCAGCTTGCAGTCGCCGTTGTTCTGGCAGGTGGTGCAGTCCCGGCAGTGGTTGGCCAGCAGCAACTCCAGAATATTTTTGCGGTAGCGGCGCAGCCGCTCGGTGTTGGTGCGAATCACCATGCCGTCCCGGGGCTGGGCGGAACAGGCGGCTTCCAGCCCGCCCCGCTCGTTTTCCACCATGCACATCCGGCAGGCGCCGTAGATGGAAAGCTCCGAGTGATAGCAGAAGGTGGGCAGCTTGATGCCGACCTTGCGAATCAGTTCCAGAAGATTTTTTTCGTCCCCAATCTCAACAGGAATCCCGTCAATGGTGACAATGCCTCGACTACTCATGGATTACGCCTCCTTGATGGCCCCGAACGGGCAGGTTTGGATGCAAGCGCCGCACTTGATGCAGGCGTCGGTAATGGCAAAGGGCTCTTTCACCTTGCCCACAATGGCCCCGGCGGGGCAGGAGCGGGCGCACTTGGAGCATCCTTTGCACAGGGATGAATCAATCACAATGCGTTTGAGCTTTTGGCAGCTTCCGGCCGGGCAGCGCTTCTCCCGGATATGGGCTTC
>JAKPGH010000104.1 GCA_029550985.1 Bacillota bacterium | reverse complement strand
AATTCCAACTAAAAGGAGCTTACCCGTTGAAAACTCCTCGCTTTTTCTTTGTCTTGCTGCTTTGCCTGCTGCTGGCCTGCTGCGGAGTCCAGGTGCAGCCGGCAGGTCCCGCCCTTCCTTTGGAGGAAACGCCGGCACCTTATGAGATATCGAGTCCTTCCTCCCAAAGCCAGGAGGATGCTCTGTTGCCTTCCCATGAGGAGGAGAGTTTGGAGCCCGTACCGGAGGAGGAAGAAGAGCCGGACGCCTTTGCGCAGGCGCTGGAGGAGCTGATGTTCCGGGTGGACGACGCCGAGGAGCCGGAGGAGATTATTCGCGCGTATCTGGACCTTCAGTATTTGGGTTACGCTTACCTGGAGCCGGTGGATTTGGGGCCGGTGCTGGATTTGGAACAGCCGCTGATGCAGAACCTGCAAACCTGGCAAAACCTTTTAATTCAGCGCAGGCGCCTTTTGTACGAATCCGACCTTTGCTACGTGGAGCGGGAGATATTTGATTTTGACCTGACTTTCATCGAGCCGGAAGAATTGACCGACGGGCGGCTGGAGCAGTGGAAGGACTACGATTTCGGAGACCAGGGGGAAGGGGTGGAGTACCACTTTGTGGTAACCGGCCAGCCGGGCAAAGCCTATCCACCCTTGTTGGCCGTCAACGCGCAACACACGGTGCGCTTACTTCCCACCGACGAGGGCTGGAAGATTACCTTTCACTATTTTCCGGGGGCGGGCCGTAAGTTTTACACCTATTACCTCGCCGAGCGGGAGGACGACGAGGTGATGGAGGAGCTGCTCCAAGAGCTGACCCGGGGGGACCGCTACACCGACCAGGGCCCCAAAGAAACCTCCACGCCTTACCGCGGCATCTTTGCCGCCCGTTACGCCCTGCAGTTTGCCGAAACGCCCAACCCCGACTTCTACCATGTGGGGGATTGGAACGGAAACTGCATGAACTTTGTTTCCCAGTGCGTGCTCCACGGCTTTGGGGACGGCAAAATTCCCGACCCTTCCCTTAGCCGCTTTATGACGAAGGAGTGGTTTTCCGGCGGCGGAGGGGGAACCCCTGCGTGGGAAAACGTGGACTATTTCTGGGAGTATGCTACCAGAGGCGGCCCTTTGCGCTGTCAGGTGCTCCGTGGAGCCAAGGGTCTGCGGGCAGGGGATGTGATTCAAATCCGCAGCAGCCTCCTGGGGAAGGACGACGACCCCGACGACTTCACCCACTGCCTCATTGTGGTGGAGCCCCACACCATGATGCTGGCGCAAAACAGCCCCGCCAATTTCGTGTATTTCTCCGACCTGGTGGGGGTGGAGAAGCGTTATCTCAGGCCGCTGTATATGGACTGACAAGCTTACATAGCGGGAAACCGCAAAAAAGAGAAGGCGTAATCTTTAAGATACGCCTTCTCTTTTTCATTAATATTTTCCAAACGCCATGCCGGTCGCCAGGGCGGGGGAGGGGATTGCTTTTTCCAGAGCGGGGGTAGTGACTTCTCCCTCGTATGTATCCTTGAAAGCGGCGGCTTTCTGCAGCTTGTACTGGTTGACCGTCTCCTTCAGCAGGGCGGCCTGGCTGT